>JAJYMR010000253.1:4002-5393 GCA_021786815.1 Deltaproteobacteria bacterium | reverse complement strand
CCTAACGCTGTTCGCAGGTTCGGCGCTGTTGCTGGTTCCGAAGATCGGATGGCTCGGATACGGATGGGCGGAGTTTGCGGCGATACCGGCCTTCTACCTGGTGTATCGGCTGTTCGTCAGCGAGGTGGGCAGGATTGACTACCGCTTGGCGGCCGCGGTGGTCGCGGCATTTGCGATAGGACTTTTTTGGCAGCAATTGGGCTGGGTTTCGGCGGTCGGATTTATCGGCTTGGCAATCTGGCCTCTCACCTGGAAAACACTCAGGGAGTATGCCCTGCAGCTCCGCGCGCTTCGCTATGAGTGAACCGACCGTCAGTATCGTAATCCGCAACTACAACTACGGGCATTTTCTGCGCGACGCGGTGGACAGCGCGCTGGCGCAGAGCTATCCGCATGTCGAGGTGATCGTCGTGGACGACGGTTCGACCGACGATTCGCGTTCCATAATCGCGCAGTACGGCAGCCGGATCGCGTCCGTGCTCAAGGAAAACGGCGGCGAGGGGTCCGGCGTCAACGCGGGGTTCGCAGCCAGCCACGGCGATATCGTCATTTACCTCGATTCCGACGACACGCTTCGGCCCGAGGCGGCCGAGTGCGCCGTAAGGGCCTTCGATTCGGGCGTCGTGCGGGTTCAGTATCCGTTGACCTTGATGAACGCGGAAGGACAACCGCTGGGATCGGACACCCCGATCGTCCGCCTGCCGCCGGACCGGATGGCCGCGTATACGCTTCAGGGAATAGTGATCGAGAGGGCGCCAACCAGCGGAAATGCGTTCGCTCGCCGGTTCCTGGAGCAGGTTCTTCCGATGCCGGAAGCATCGTGGCGCATTTGCGCGGATGAATATCTATGTACCTGTTCCTCGTTTATGGGCGGGTCGCATACCATGACCCAGCCGCTCGGATACTATCGAGTGCATTCAAACAATGTTAATGCTGCCGTCGACGTGGATTTGAAAAGACTTCGTGCAGGGCGCAGGACTGCAAGTAGTTGAACCGAGTTGCGTCGGATTGGTCAGGCGTCTCGCCGAGGAAAGAGGGCTGAAGCTTCGCGAGAACTGGGCGCTATGGAATCCGAGCCATGTGGCCGCCCGGCTGGTTTCGCTCAAACTTGAACCCGGAAAGCATCCTTTCAAGGGCGAGAGCACGTTTGGGCTGGCCGTTCAGGGCATCAGGGCGTCGCTGGAGCATCCGCTCTTCACCCTCCGAAAGCGGATTTTTTACGTCGCCTGGTTCACACTGGTGCTTGCACTGCCACGCGCCGCCGTTGAACGGCTGATGAAATTGAAGCTCAAGGTGGCATTTGAAGGACGGTTTCGCCGCGTTCTCGGAACCCGCAGCCGCGCAGGCAACGACGGCAAGGCGGGCGCAGAATACACTTCGGCCGCGAACGC
>JAJYMR010000253.1:0-3992 GCA_021786815.1 Deltaproteobacteria bacterium | reverse complement strand
TGCTCGGAACCGGCAGCCGGGCAGGCAACGACGGCAAGGCGAGAGAATACAGTTCGGCCGCAAACGCTTCGCTATGAATAATTCAACTGCGAATGGGTCCGGAAGGCTCGTGATGGTCACCGGAGGGGCCGGGTTTATCGGCTCCAACCTGGTCGATGCGCTCATCGAACGGGGTTTTTCGGTGCGCGTGCTGGACAACTTCGCGACCGGGATGCGCGAGAACCTGAACCCGCGCGCCGAGCTTGTCGAAGCCGACGTCGGCGATACCGAGGCGGCCCGGCATGCGATGCGCGGCGTGGATTGCGTGTTCCACGTGGCCGCGCTTCCGCGAATACCGCTTTCCATCGCGCATCCGATGGAGACGCACATGGCGAACGCCGCGGGCACGCTGAGCGCGCTGATCGCGGCGCGCGACTCGGGCGTGCGCCGCTTCGTCTTTTCGGGTTCGTCGTCGGTTTACGGAGATCAGCGGCGCATGCCGCTGGTCGAAACGATGACGCCGAATCCGCTCAATCCGTACGCGCTTCAGAAGTACGTCGGAGAGCAGTACACGCGGATGTTCCATCGGCTCTACGGAATGGAGACGCTGACGCTTCGCTACTTCAACGTGTACGGGCCGCGGATGACGACCGAGGGAGCGTACACGACGGCGATTGCGGCGTTCCTTAAGGCGCGCAGCCAAGGTCGCCCGCTCGAAATCCACGGCGACGGCGAGCAGACCCGCGACTTCACGCACGTAAGCGACGTGGTCGCGGCAAATTTGCTCGCGATGGATTGCGAGGGGGCCGACGGGCGCGCGCTCAATATCGGCTACGGGCGCAACGTGAGCGTCAACCGGATCGCGGCGCTGATCGGCGGGCCGACGGTCCATCGCCCGGCGCGAAGAGGCGACATGCGCGACACGCTTGCCGACAACTCGTCCGCGCGAGCAACGCTAGGATGGATTCCACGCGTATCAGTCGAGGAAGGCATCGCGAAACTCCTCGAGGCCGAAGAACTGGTCCAGAGCGCCTGAGAGTCTGCAGACTTTTTTCGTCGATTTTTCGTGACGATAGTCAGACCCAACACCCAAAGCTGCAAACCGGTAGCACTCACAAGACCGAAGGACCAATGAGCGAAGGCGCTGAAGGCTACACCGAGTCCTTCGGGATGCAATGGCTCAGGCATTCGAGGACGCAACTCGACAGCTTTACGGGTCTCAAGCTCTCAGAGGAGCGGCTGTTCGCGACTACCGGATGGCCGCGCGACATGCGCGGTCAACGTATTCTGGAGGCCGGATGCGGCGCTGGCCGCTTCACGGAAATCCTATGCAAGACCGGGGCGGCAGTAACTGCCTTTGACGCATCGGTAGCGGTGGAAGCGAACCGCAGGAACAACGGCCATTACCAGAATCTCGCGTTGTTGCGCGCTGACATCCTGAACCCTCCTTTTGCGGAAGGTTCCTTCGAGAAGGTGCTTTGCCTAGGCGTGTTGCAGCACACGCCAGACCCCGAGGCGTCGTTCCATTCGCTGGTTCGATTTGTCAAACCGGGTGGCGAGATCGTGGCGGACGTATACCGTAAATCGCTGACCGCGTTGATGTGCTGGAAATATCTGTTGCGTCCAGTGACCAGGCGGCTCCCGCCCCAGCTTCTGTACAACGTGATCTCGGCCTCGGCTCCCGTTCTTGTTCCAATCACCGCCGCACTCAGGAGACTGGGCGGGCCGGCGCTCGCCCGCCTGAGCCCGATGGTCGAATACTCGCGCTTCGGGCTCGCGTCGGAAGTCAATTTCGACTGGGCGGTGCTCGACACGTTTGACATGTATTCCCCGCGCTATGACCGGCCCCAGAGCGTGCCTGGGGCAAAAAAATGGCTGGAGCGTGCAGGACTTGAAGGAGAAGTGTTCCCGGGCGGGAACGGCGTGATCATCCGCGCTCGTATTCCGGAGTCCGAGGCGAGATGCCGGCGGGAAGCGTCCTGAATGTGCGGAATTGCGGGATACCTGGGTTTGGGCAACGAGGACCTGGCCGCGATGGCCGGGCGCTTCGATGCGTCACTGCGCCATCGCGGACCCGATGACGGCGGCTGCGAGCTGATTTCCGTCGGCGGCGAAAGGAGCTTGCTGATGGTCCATCGCCGCCTCGCGATCATCGACCTGAGCCCGCTGGGTCACCAGCCGATGAAGGATGAGGCAAACCGGAATTGCCTCGTGTTCAACGGTGAGATTTTTAATTTCAAAGGACTACGCGCCGAGCTTGTAAAGCGGGGTGCGGTTTTTCGGTCGCATTGCGATACCGAGGTCCTGCTCAGGGGATGGGCGGAATTCGGACGCGCGCTGCTCGACCGGCTGTGCGGGATGTTCGCGTTCGCGATGTGGGACCACGTGAACCGCCAATTGGTGCTGGCCGTCGATCCGCTCGGGGTCAAACCCCTTTACTACTGGCAGGGCACACACGGCGAGTTCGCCTTTGCCTCCGAAATCCGCGCCTTGCTCGCGAGCGGCATAGTCGCGCGGCAGATCGATCCGGTAGGGCTCGAGAGCTATCTCGGTTACGGTGCAGTCCAGAGGCCGCGCACGATTATCCAGGGCATAAGGCAACTCGCGCCCGGCAGCTTTCTCGTGGTGTCGGCGGATGGCGAAGTGATCGGTCCGCACTTTTACTGGGAGCCCGCGTTTCCCGGCGAAACAGCGGGTGGCGCTGGCGAGGCCGGACCGCCAGAGCGGCTGGAGGAGATCAGGGGGCTACTCGAGGAAGTGGTCGAGGAGCATCTGATCAGCGATGTGCCGCTCGGCGTCTTCCTGAGCGGAGGCATCGACTCGAGTTCGATCGTCGCGATGGCGGCGCGGCGTGTCCCCGGTTTGAGAACGTTTTCGGTCGGCTTCGCGGACGCGGAGTTCTCCGAGGCTTCGTATTCGCGCGAGGTTGCTCGGTTGAACGGCACCGAGCACACCGAACTGACGCTCTCGGAGCGGGAAATGCTAGACCTGCTCCCTGGCGCGCTCGCGGCCCTCGATCAGCCGACCTTCGACGGTACCAACGTTTACGTGATCTCGCGTGCAGTGCGGGCGGCGGGCCTGACGGTTGCGCTTTCGGGCCAGGGCGGCGATGAAGTATTCGGCGGGTACAGCAGCTTCACGCGCGCGCCGTTCGTCCATCAATGGCGCCGGCGGCTTGCGATGGTTCCGCGCGTTGGATGGCGCGCTGCGGCCGCGCTCATGGCGGTTATCGAAGGACGGGTGTCCGCGCTGCCTGCGAAAGCCAGCCAGTTGTTCTCCAGCGAACCGGACTTGCTCGATATCTATCTCGTGCTTCGGCAGAACTTTGCTCCCGGCGCGCGCCGGGCGCTCTTCCCCGGCGGCGGTGAGGGCTGCACGCCGCAGGCGCTACCCGAGGAACTGGATGCGGAGCTGCGGTCGCGGATGACCGGCCTTGACCCGGTGAACCAAGTCTCGCTGCTGGAGCTGCGAACGTACTTGAGCAACATGCTGCTGCGCGACGGCGACGTGATGAGCATGGCGCACGCGCTCGAAGTGCGGGTTCCGTTTCTCGACCGCCGAATTGTCGATTTGATCGCCCGGATACCTGGCGCGGCAAAGATGGACCGCACGGTAAAGAAGCCGCTGCTGGTGCGCGCCCTGAACGGACGGATCCCGGAAACGGTCTATCGCCGCCCCAAGCAGGGGTTCACTCTTCCGTGGGCTAAATGGATGCGCAATGAGCTTCGCAGACTCGGCGAAGAAGCGATTAACGATAGGGACACTTATGCTGACCTGGGAATCGACGCTGATGCGGTCGGCGGGGTGTGGCGGGCGTTCCAGGACAATCGGCCGGGAGTCACCTGGCCGCGGGTGTGGTCGTTAATCGTCTTGCGCGAGTGGGCGGTGCGAAATCTCGCGGCGCAGGCGCAATAGCCTGTGCGTCATGGCCGGTCCGGCAGAATAGCAACTCCAGGTTTCGATGATCCCGTTGTTCGCGCTGATGCTGGCGCTTGTGGCGGTCCTACTCTATG
>JAJYMR010000073.1 GCA_021786815.1 Deltaproteobacteria bacterium | reverse complement strand
ATGGGCGTCGGGGCGGCGGCCTATGGCCTGTATCGGGGCGCCAAGTCCGCCGCCGAATTTCAGCGCACGCTGACCGAGCTGCAGATAGCAACCGGGATGACGCGGCGCGAAATGACGGCGATGCGCGCCGAAATCGAGCAGGTGTCTCACGCGACCATGTTCGGCGTTAACACGGTCGGGAACCTGGCGATTACGATGCGCGGGCTCGGGATGGCGCGCAAGGACATGATGGCCCTGCTCCCGATGCTGACGATGGCGGCGGAGGTGGTATCGAGCTTTCCCGGCAAGGGCAGCCCGGTGCAGGTTGTCACCGCGCTTGGCTCGATTGCCAAGATGGCTGGCCTGCACACCGCCGCGGCGATGCATCCGGTGATGGAAACCGCCGCGAAGCTGATGGAGCTGACGCCGGGCGGCGCGAGCGGTCTTCAGACGCAGGGCCGCTACGTTATTCCGACTTCGACGGCGCTGGGTATTCCGATTCAGAAGATGTTGCCGTTCATGGCGACGCTGCTGGAGGTTGGCGGCGGAGGCGGCGGGCGCGCGGGCGGTGTGGCCTCGGGCGCGGGGCTGGCGATGTTCCTGCAGCGGCTGGTTCCGGGTGCGGCGGGCGGCGGCGTCCTGCCGCCCCATCGGCAGATCGCCGCGCTGTTCGAGCTCGGACTGCTGGACAGAAACCGCCAGTCAACGATCCTGACGCATGGCGTGCCCGACCTGACGAAAGTGATTCGCACGCTGTCGTCCGCGCTGACCCGCCTGGGCCGATTCGAGTTCGAGAAAGTGGCGAAAGTCGGCTTTGGAACGACGGGCGGGCGGGTCGCCGAAGAGGTTGCGCTGCAAGCCTTTGGCGTCGAGCTGGCCGCGACGCTGCGGCGGATTGGCGCGATGGCGCCGGTTGAGAAGCAGCAGAAGACGCTCCAGAGCATCGTCTGGAACGCGACGCTGCGCGCGATGACCGACCTGAAAAACCTGGTTATCAACGCCTTTCTGCCCGGCATGAAGGAGCTGCTCCCCGTCATCAATCAAATAGACGCCGCGATCAACCGGGCCTCTACGTGGATGCTGAAGCATCCGCACTTCGCACTACAGTTTGATCGGATGGCGGTGTCGCTGACCGCGATCGCGGGCGCGACGGGCGCGGTAGTGGTCCTGGGCGGCGTGGCGAAGATGCTTGGGCTAATCGCGGCGTCGCAGGGCGCGGGAACGGCGGCGACGATAGCGGGCGGCGGTGGGGCAGCGGCAGGCGGCGCACTTGCGTTGACGCCTTTCGGACTGGTTGCCGCAGGCCTCGCCGCAGGCGCGGCGGGCGCGATTTATGGCGGGCCGTGGCTCGGCCGCAAGCTCATCAAGCATTTCTATCCGCACGACGGATTGCCGCCCACGAGCGTGATACGGCCGTCTGGCGGTCTGCCGCCAAGCCACATCAGGCCGATGGCCTATCATATCGGCGAAATCCGGTTCGGCGATATACACATTCACGGCGCGGGCTCGCCTGAGGCAACCGCGGATCGCGTGATTGCCAGGCTGACGAGCGAGCTGCACACCGCGCTTTATTCGACGGGGACGGCGGACGGTCTTTACGAGGCGGCGTTGTTCCATAATGCGGGGCCGGCGGCGGTGGGGATGGTATAGAGACAGGAGGCATAAGTGACTAATCAACAAGAGTGTACTATTTGCCGGAAACGCGGCGTTTGCGCGGCGCTGGTGATTGCGGCGGCGCAGGCGAGCTATACGCAGGCGAACGTGACTTACGTCTCCAAGATGACGGTTTACGTGGTGCCGGCGGCGGCATAGGAACGGCGATGAAACGGATCGTGCGAGCTTCAGGCGGGTTTTTCCGGTGTCTCGCTTCTACTCAAGAGTCCGCCGCTCATGATTGAAGTGGGAGGTTCGCAGTGAGTGCTTCTTACCGCTCTTTCGTCGATCCCGCCTTCGCCGAATGCCGCGACGACTACACCGACGCGGAGATTGTCACGCTCATTTTTGAAATCCGCGAGGCGCGGGACAACTTCCTGGCAGGCGAGCGGGATACGGGCATTTGGCACGCATTCGCCCGCGCGGTTCTTGTCGCCGTTCGCCGGCGGATGCCGTTCGACCAGCTTGCGCATGCGGTCATCGACTGGCGAAACGGGTTTTGGCGCGTCGCCCACGGGCTCGACGCGGCAAGCGGCTACATGGCCGGGATGGACGGCGAGTAGGGTAAGGACATAGGCGCGGGGCGACTGGTTAGCTGCGTTCGCCTTCGGGCGGGCGCGGCTTCCCCGCAACCTACCCCGCGCAAGAGCCGCACAACGGCTTGGGGCGCCTGAACGGATACGCGAGACGGAAGCCGTGGCACTTCCTTAAGAACGACGAGGCGGCCGTTTCTTTCGCTTCGCCGCCCGCCGCCGCATTTCAGCCGAGCGCTCCTCGGGACTGAGGCTATCCCAATACGCGCGGCTTGCGTGCGCGGCCGCTTTCTGCCGGTCGGCTTTCTTGACCTTGGCCCACGCCTTGCGCCGTGCATCGGACAGAAATTTGCGGACCATGTCCATTTCGTTGCCGCCGCCCTTCCGCTTCGCCACCCGGCCACTCTCTCCATCTCGCGCCGGCTGTCAATGCGAAGCGCTTCGTTCTACGTTATACCCCCGTCCACCGGGAGAGTATAGGCGTAGTGTACGGCTGTTGACTTGCCGGCGCAATCGCAATAGGTTTGCCGCTGTCGCCCCGGGCTGGGGTTGAGGCTGTGGACAATCGGGATGCCGCCAAGCGGGGTCCGGGCGCATCTCCAAGGAGCACGAACACAGATGACGAAGTCAGGCCTTCCCGCTGTGGGCGGGGCGTTGCCGAGCGAGGCCGCGGAGTTTGCGGCATCCGGGGTTTTCCGTTTCGCGCCGCCTCGCGTGCCGGCCAAGCCCGGCACGACACTTCGCGAGGAAGTCGAGCGGTTCATCCGCGCCTGCAAGACTGCGGGCGATTCGTCCCACACGCTCGCTGCGTACCGGGGCGACCTCGCGGACTTTGAAGCGACGCTCAAACGTCGCTCGCGTCGGACAGTCACCCCGCGCGACGCGTCGAGTCCGCACGCGATCGAATACTTCCTGCTTGACCTTCGTCGGCGCGGCTTGAGCCCCGCTACGCGTGAGCGGCGCTTCTACGCGCTCAAGGCCTTCTTCGCCTGGCGCGCGGTCTTCATGGACGTTCCCGATCCGGCGGCGCTGGTTGATCCGCCGCGGGCGACACGAACGAGACTTGCCGCCAAACTGACCGAGGACGAGGCCCGCCGTCTTTGCGATTCGTGCGATATGAACTCGCGCCGGCCGCGCGACGTGTTCGCGAGCGCAGTGATCGAAACGCTCTACTCGACCGCAATGCGCGAAAGCGAACTCATCGCGCTTCGCTGGCGCGACGTTGACATGGAAGGCGGAAGCGTCCTCATCCGCCGCGGCAAAGGCGGCAAGAGCCGGCCGGCGTTTCTGGTGGCGAAGGCGGTTGCCGCCCTGCGCGCGTGGCGCAAGGTCGTGCTTCTGCGGCACGGACGCGAAGCGCTTGCGAACTCGGAACCGATTTTCATCCGCTCCGGCGGGCGAGCGACTTTCATCTATCGCTCGGAAAAGCCACGGCCGCTCAGGCCGGTGACGGCGCGCTGCATTCAAAAGCTTGTCGCGACGCGAGGCGTGTCCGCGCTCGGGCGCCGGCTATGGCCGCATTTGTTGCGACACGCCGCGTTGACCCAGATGCTTGAGCGGGGCGCCGCGCTGCCGGCGCTCAGCAAAATCGCGGGACATGCAAGTCTCTCGACGACGCAACGCTACACGCACGTCAACGAAACCTATTTGCGCGGGCAGGCCGCCCGCCTTTCGGGCGAGGGAAATCTGTGAAAACGTGGCGTCAACTTGTCGCCGGCTTTTTTGCCTCGCGCGGGACGCGACTCTCGGTCGGCACACTGGACGGTTATCGCAGGTTTCTTGACCAGCTTCGCGACTTCTGCGAAGAGCGCGGAGTCGCGCCGGCCGCGATGGACCGCCGACTCTTCGCGGACTGGTTCGAGCGCCCTGGGCCGTCGCCCGCGACGCTCCGCGCTGCGCTTAGCGCGTTTCGCGGGTTCGTCAAGTATCTGCGGCGCGAGGGCGTGCTCGCGCCAGAGCAAGACCCGCTCGCGGGGCTGAAGCTGCGCACGCCGCCCCGTCAACCGCCCCGCGTCTTGAGCCGCGCGGATATCGACCGGCTGCTTGAAGCGATCGACACAAGCACGCCGCGCGGCCGGCGCGACCGCGCGATGGTGCTCCTCGCCTACGGCTGCGGGTTGCGCGTCTCGGAGCTGCTAAGTCTCAGACGCCGCGACCTCGACCTCGCCGGCAGCTCGGGGCACGTTGTCGGCAAAGGCGACAAGGAACGTGCGATATTCCTGCCCGAGCGTGCGCTTCAGGCCGTCCGCGAGCACATGGCGGAGCGTCCCGCACAACAATCAGATGCGTACTTGTTCACAAACCGCCTCGGGCGCCCGATGACCCGGCAGGGATTCTTCAAGAACCTTCGCCTTTGGGCGTCCCGCGACCCGCGACTGTCCTGGGTACACCCGCACACGTTGCGCCACTGCTTCGCGACGCACTTGATCGAGGCCGGCGCCGACGTCCGCGCGGTGCAGGAACTGCTCGGACACAGCGACGTCAGCACGACAGCGATTTATCTGCACATGAGCGCCGACGCGCTGCGCAAGATACACGGTCGATATCATCCCCGTGCGGCGGAATAGGACCGCCCAAAAGGAGGACGACGAGATGAAGAGCGAAACGGCCAAACAGCGAAGACTCGAGCGCTTCCGCAACCCCGTGCCGACCGAAGTCTGGATCTCGATCGAGCAGGTGAGCGACGAAATCGGAATCCGCCGAAATATCCTGCGACGGTACGCCGACGTGATGTCGCCCGAGTACCGCCAGACGATGCACTCCGTGATAGCCGCGTTTCAAACCGCCCGCGCAGCCTTGAAGCGTCTCGATTCCGAGGCTTCGCGGGAAACCCGACGTTCCGCGCCCTGAAGTCAACGCACATCGCATCCGCGGGCGGTCATCGTCGCCGCCCGCTTTCTTTTCCCAACCGCCGCAGAACCGCCCCGCGCGCCCTTCCCTGACCGCCGCCAAGCCGCGTTTCCCGAAAATCCGGATAGCCCACAGTACCGCGCGCCCGAGGGCCTATAAGGCGCCAGGACGAAGCCCCGCCCTGGCCGCTGTCCGCGCCAGCCATGCGCCATGCTCAACCTCGCCCGCAGTAACCCGCAGAGCCAGTCTCCCATCCCCAAAAAAACGCGCCGAAAAACCATCCCAAAAAAACGCCCTAGAACGGCGTTCCCAAAATTTCAGGCCATTCGATGCGATAGGGTGTCCCCTGAAAACCTACCGCCCGGTAGTTTTCGAGGGGTACCCCCCCTGGCGCGGGGGTTG
>JAJYMR010000154.1 GCA_021786815.1 Deltaproteobacteria bacterium | reverse complement strand
CGACGGCGGCGTTTATCGCGTGTTCCGCGATCTCGATTCCGAAAGATGGTTCATGGACGGGATTTACGACTGAAAGCCTGACGCAGGTTCGATGAGCGCTATCGACTATATCGAGCTTCGCGCGCGAAGCGCCTTCAGCTTCCTTGAAGGCTCGACCGCGCCCGAAGATCTCGCCGAGCGCGCGGCGGAACTCGGCTACCCTGCCCTCGCGCTCGGCGACCGCGACGGCCTTTACGGCCATCCGCGCTTCTATCAAGGCGCGAAGAGCGCCGGTGTACGGCCGCTCGTCGCGGCCGACCTCACGCTCGACGACGAATCGCGGCTCTACGTCATCGTGCCCGATCGCGAGCGCTACAAAAATCTCTGCCGGATGCTCACCGCTTCCAAGCTCCGCGTGCTACGCGAGCTGCCGTCCGCGTCCGGCGACGGCGTGCCGACCGCCCATCCTGTCTACCCCGCGAAGGGCGAAAGCCGTGTCACGCTCGACGATCTCGAACGCTTCGGCGCGGGACTGATATGCCTTGCGGGCGGCAGCCTTAGTCCGCTCTCCAGGGCGCTGGTGCGCGGCGAAGATCCCACTGCGCTGGCCGAGCGGCTCAAATCGATCTTCGGCGCGCGAAATCTCTTTGTCGATCTCCAGCGCCATCTCGATCCCGCCGAGGAACGCCTCAACCGAAAGCTCGCGGCGTTCGCCGCCGGATGCCGCATCCCGCTCACCGTGACCAACGACGTATGCCACGGCGGCGCCGACCGCACGCTTCTCGACGTGCTCACCTGTATCCGCCTCAAGACCACGCTCGAAGAGGCGGGCCGCGCGCTATGGATCAACTGCGAGCGCTATCTGAAGGCGCCGGCCGAAATCGCCGCGATGTTTCGCGACCATCCGAGCGCGCTCGCCGCGACCCTCGCGATCGCCGAGCGATGCGAGTTCACGCTCACCGACCTCGGCTACCGTTTTCCCGACTATCCGCTTCCGCCCGGCGAAACCGCAGACAGCTATCTTCGCGCGTTGACCCGCGCCGGTGCGCGCGAGCGATGGGGCCGTGAGCCGGACGAACGGGTGCGCCGCCAACTCGAGCATGAGCTTGCGATAATCGAACGCCTCAAGCTCGCCGGCTACTTCCTTATCGTGTGGGACATCGTGCAGTTCTGCCGCGAGAACCGGATCATGGCGCAGGGACGCGGCTCGGCGGCGAACAGCGCGGTATGCTACGCGCTCGGAATCACCGCCGTCGACGCAGTGAAGATGGAACTGCTCTTCGAGCGCTTTCTTTCCGAGGAACGCGGCGAATGGCCCGATATCGACCTCGACCTTCCAAGCGGCGACCAGCGCGAGAAAGTGATCCAGTACGTCTATCGGCGCTACGGCGAACGCGGCGCCGCGATGACCGCGAACGTGATCACTTATCGCACCAAAAGCGCGGTGCGCGAGGCCGGCAAGGTCCTCGGCTTTCCGCCTGAACAGGTCGATCGGCTCGCGCGCCTCGCCCAGGCCTACGAATTCCGCGACCATCACGACGACCTGGCCGAACTGCTGAAACGTGGCGGCGTTGACGTTGCCGCGCCGCGTGTCGCCGCGCTGCTCGATATCGTCGCACGGATGAAGAGCCTGCCGCGCCATCTCGGACAGCATAGCGGCGGCATGGTGATCGCCGCGGGACCGCTCGACGAGGTCGTGCCGCTCGAGCCGGCCTCAATGCCGGGGCGGGTCGTTATCCAGTGGGACAAGGAGGATTGCGCCGATCTCGGGATTATCAAGATCGACCTGCTCGGACTCGGGATGCTCGCCGCGCTGGAGCAGGCGATTCCGATGATCCGCGAGCACGAAGGCGTTGAGATCGACCTCGCTCATCTGCCGGCCGACGATCCTGGCGTTTACACGATGCTCCGGCGCGCCGACACTGTCGGCGTTTTCCAGGTGGAGAGCCGTGCGCAGATGGCGACGTTGCCGAGGATGAAGCCGGAGAGGTTTTACGATCTCGTCGTCGAGGTCGCGATAATCCGTCCCGGGCCGATTGTCGGCAAGATGGTGCATCCGTATTTGAATCGCCGAAACGGCCGCGAGCCGGTTACGTATGCGCATCCATCGCTCGAACCGATCCTGCGCCGCACGCTCGGAGTGCCGCTCTTCCAGGAGCAGTTGTTACGAATCGCGATGACGGCGGCGGGATTCTCGGGCGGCGAAGCCGAGGAACTGCGCCGCGCGATGGGCTTCAAGCGTTCGACGGAAAGGATGGAGAAAATCGAGCGGCGGCTTCGCGACGGGATGGCGCGCAACGGGATCGCCGGTACGGTCGCCGACGAAATCGTGCGCTCGATCACCTCGTTCGCGCTCTACGGCTTTCCCGAATCGCACGCGGCAAGCTTCGCGCTGATCGCCTACGCGTCGGCCTACCTGAAATTCCATCATCCGGCCGCCTTCTTCGCCGCGCTGCTCAACTGCTACCCGATGGGTTTTTACCATCCCTCGACCCTCGTGAAGGACGCCGAGCGCCACGGCGTCTCGATCCGCCCGATCGACGTCACGCGTTCGCGCTGGGAATGCACGCTTGAGCGCGTACGCGCACCCGGCGCTTCCAACGACACATACGCCAAAGCGCCTCTCGCAGTGCGGCTCGGGCTTCGATACGTGAGCGGACTTCGCGAGGAAACCTGCAGCCGGCTCGAATCGGAACGCGCGCGCAGACGGTTCGATTCGATCGCGGATCTCGCAGCGCGCGTGAATCCGAATCGCCGCGAACTCGACGCGCTCGCATGGACCGGCGCGTTCTCATCGTTCGGACTCGAACGGCGCGAGGCGCTGTGGCAGGCCGCGGCAGTCGAACGCGATTCGAATAGCCTGCTCGCCGGCGTCGCGCCCGGGAAAAATTCCGCCGCCGCGCTTCCCGCGATGAGCGCGCTCGAACATACCGCGGCCGACTACGCTTCGACCGGGCTTACCACCGGTCCGCATCCGATGGCGCATCTGCGGCCGCGTCTCAAGGCCGAGGGTGTCCTTGCCGCGGCGCAACTTCCCGATGCGAAGGACGGCGCGTGGGTCAAAACTGCGGGCGTGGTGATCGTTCGTCAGCGACCGGGCACCGCGAAGGGCTTTCTTTTCATCTCGCTCGAAGACGAAACCGGCATCTCGAACGCGATCGTCACGCCCGACATGTTCCATCGCAACCGCGCGATGCTCCATAGCGCGGCGATTCTCGAGGTCGAAGGATGGCTCCAGAAGCAGGACGGCGTAGTCACGGTCCGCGCGCGTAAATTCACGCGGCTCACGGCAAGCGGCGAGCTTCCGCCCTCGCACGACTTCCACTGACGCGGGCAGCCCGCTCTTTCTGTTTCCTGTCGCCGCGTTTTGTTGCGTCTTTCCTCGAAATTCCCGTCTGTCGCTCTTCACTGACGCCATTCGCGCGCCACCCACTCGGGCATGCTAGAATTTCATCCGGCAGGCATCTAAATGGAACCAGCGATTGCCCGGCTCCATCCTTCCGACCGCGCCTTTGTGCGCGAGGCCGTGCGCGTACTTGAGCGGCCGGGCCGTCTTATCGAAATCCTCAACGCGGTAACGGGCCGTCCCGTCGAGGCACTGATGAAGCGGCTTCCGGAGCGCGCGGCGCAGACTCTCAACCGCGCGCTCTATCGCGCACTCAACCGCGCCGTCGCATGGGCCGCGGCGACTCTCGAGCGGCCCGAACCCGCGAGCGCGCGGCCGGAACTCGACACGCCGTTTTCGCACGCGCGCGCCTCCGCGCTTGCGCATACCACGGCCGCCGCCGTGCTCGGTGGCGTAAGCGGCGCGTTCGGGATTGGGCTTATCGCGCTCGAACTGCCTGTAACCACAACCGTGATGCTCCGCTCGATCGCCTCGATCGCGCGCGACATGGGCGCCGACCTGAGCGACGCGAAGACCCGCCTCGAATGCGTGTCGGTGTTCAGCTTCGGCGGACCCTCGCCCGACGACGACGCCACCGATTCAAGCTACCTGACGACGCGGCTCGGACTTGCGATGCTTCTTCGCGACGCGGGAAGTTTTATCGCGGGACGCAGCGCGCAGCAGGTGACCGACGCGCTTGCCCGCGGCAGCGCACCGGAACTCGCCGACCTGATCGCACGGATCGGCGGGCGCTTCGGCTACGCGGCCACCGATATCGCCTCGGCGCAGCTCGTGCCGGTGGTGGGCGCGGTCGGTGGCGCGGCTATCAACGCCTGCTTCGCCAACTACTTCAACCGGATCGCGCTCTATCATTTCGGAATTCGAAAGCTGGAACGGCTTTACGGCGAGCAGGTGGTCGAGGCCGCCTACCGCGAGGAACTGGAGCAACTCCCGCGCCCCTGATGCGTGCGAGGCCAAGTCTCGTTGCCATAGCGATATTCGTCGCGTCCGCATGCGCGATGTTTCCGGCCGTCGCGAGCGCAGCCGCCGCTGGCGCGCAGGCCTGTGTCACCTACGGATGCGCTCCGGCGCGCACCTCGCATTTCGACACCGGCCGTCCATTCGCCTCGCCCGGCAGATATCTCGACGTCGCTCTGGGCGCGGCGGTGCGCGGCGCTCCGCTTTTTCTCCCCGACTGGAAATTCAAGCAAGGGGCGCATGTCGGAGAGACGCGCAACCTGGTTATCGTCACGACCGCGTCCAACCGCGTCTATGCCTTCGCGGAGGAATCGCTCTTGCGCGGCGAGCGCAAGCCGCTATGGCTTCAGAGCCTCGGCACGCCGAGCGAAAACGGATGCAGTAATCTGCCGCCCCCGCCGATCGGAATTTCGAGCACGCCCGTGATCGATCCGGTGCGCCGACTGGTGTTCGTGCTTGCGATGGTTGACGACGGGTCGCGGAGCCTCCGATGCTTCGACGTCAGCCGAAAGAGCGGCGCGCACGTTTATGGCCACGCCACGTATTATATCGACGCGCTCGACCTCGACACCGGCGCTATCGTCGCGCGCGCGCCGCTTCGCGATCACGGCGCCGCCCATCGTCCCACCTTCGACGCGGATCTCGTCGATCAGCGCGGCGGACTCAATCTCGTCAATGGAGGCATCTACGTCGTGTTCGGCGGTCTCTACTATCACGATCTGTGCGCGTATCACGGATGGGTCGTCGCGATCGATTCGCATCAGCTTACGCGCCAGACGTTCTTTCCGCTGACGCGCCGATTGCTTGGCGCGGGCGCATGGGGTCCCGGCGGTGCAGCGGCCGCCCACGACGGCACGATTTACGTAGCGACCGGAGGCGCGTCGACTTCGCGCGCTCGGCCGGGTCCGGATAGGGTGCCGTGTGCGTCGCCCCCTGCCGCCGATTACGCCGACCGCGCAACCTACTGGGCGCGATTGCCCGTTGGCGTTCATCCCGGCGACCAGGGCGAATTTTTTCTTTCGGTGGTGCATCTCGGACTCGAGCTTCAGGGGTCGTCGCACACGCCGGAGCTTCGCGTGCTCGATTGGTTCCAGCCCGAGGACGCGGAGAGTCTCAACGCC
>JAJYMR010000247.1 GCA_021786815.1 Deltaproteobacteria bacterium | reverse complement strand
TCCGCACCATGATGATGATCGCGATCCTGGTGGGCGGCATCGCGATGCTTTCGGATTTCGTCTTCCGATGGACGTTTTTCGGCGGATGGGGCGCGGGCGAAAGGCGCGAAAGCGGCGATTCGAACGACAACGCGGGCGCGATAATCGCGGTCACTGTGATTGTGCTCGCGATCCTCGCGCCGCTGTTCGCGCAACTGATCGCGATGGCGGTGTCGCGCGAGCGCGAGTACCTGGCCGACGCGTCTTCGGTCGAGTTCACGCGCAACCCGCGCGCGCTGCTTCGCGCGCTCGAGCATATCGCGCGGACCGAATCGCCGCTCAAACAGGGCACGCGCGGCACCGCGCATCTGTTCATCGTAAGCCCGCTCTCGCGCGACGCCGAAGACAACGAGGGCTTTTTCGACAACCTGCTCTCGACCCATCCGCCGCTTGGCCGCCGTATCGCGCGATTGCGCGCGCTCGCGGGTCCGTCGGCGGCAGCGTCGCCCACGCCCGCGCAGTCGTAAACACGCGCAGTCTTCGAAAGCGCCGCCCGCATTGCCTCAAGCCGAAATTCGGATTTTCCCAGGCAAGGCGCTAAGCTTCGTCCGTCATGCGCAACGACGACGTCTCGCTTGACGCGCTTCTCAAAACCATCGTCGAACGGCTAAGCGCGATCGACGGAATCGCGGCTCTCGTGCTCGGCGGCTCACGCGCAAAAGGAACCGCCCGCCCCGATTCTGACGTCGATATCGGAATCTATTACGAAGCAGACCGCCCATTCGCTGTCGAGGCGCTCGAAAACGCCGCGCGCGAACTCGACGATTCGGGCCGCACGGGCCTGATGACACAATTCGGCGAATGGGGCCCCGGCGTAAATGGCGGGGGATGGCTCGTTATCGGCGGCCGACATGTCGATTTCCTGTATCGCGACCTGGAACGCGTCGAGCAGGTGGTACGGCAATGCGTCGCGGGCCGCGTCGAGGGGCTCTATCAACTGGGTCATCCGATGGGCTTCCAGAGCCAGATCTACGCGGGCGAGATCCAATGCTGCCGCCCGCTTTACGACCCGCATGACAAGGTCGCACGCCTGAAGCGGCTGGTCGGCGAGTATCCGCCCGCGCTTCGCCGCGCGCTCTGTGAGAAGCATCTGTTCGACGCCGGGTTCGAGCTCGGGATCGCTGACAAGCCCGCGGCGCGCGGCGACGCGTTCTTCGTTGCGGGATGCCTGTTCGGTGCGGCGGGCTTCATGCTGCTCGTGCTCTACGCGTTGAACCGATGCTTCTTCACGAACGAAAAAGGCGCGATCGAGGAAAGCCGCGGCTTCGCGATAATGCCGCCGGGCTTCCACGATGAAGTAGCGGCCGTCCTTTCGAGTATTGGAACTGGCCCGGCTGCGCTTTCGGCAAGCGTCGCGCGGATGCGCTCGGTATTCGAGCGGGTGGAACGGCTGGTTGCCGACGAGCTTCCGCGCTGAGGCGGGGCTAGCGGTTTCGGCCCTTCAGCGCGCGCTCCAGTTCGCGCCGCCCCGCCTTTCGCATCAGCGCCTCGCGCTTGTCGTAGAGATGCTTTCCGCGGGCGAGTCCCAACTCGACCTTGGCGCGCCCGTTCTTGAAATAAATCTTGAGCGGGACGATCGAGTAGCCGCGCTCGCGCACCCGGCCCCACAAGCGATCGATCTCGCGCCGATGGAGCAGGAGCTTTCGCGGGCGGACCTCCTGATGGCTGAACTGGCCGGCCGGAGCGTAGGCTCCGATATGGACGCCATGAAGATACGCCTCGCCACCCTTGATACGGGCGTAGCTGTCGCGCAGGTTAACGCGATGCTCGCGGAGCGCCTTCACCTCGGTGCCGAGAAGCGCAAGCCCGGCCTCGTACGTCTCCTCGATGAAGAAATCGTGCCGCGCCTTGCGGTTGTCGGCGACGAGTTCGTAACCTTCGCCGGTTTTATTTTGCGCTGTCTTGGCCATCGCCGGTCAGACGAGTTTACCGGGTCGCGGGCGCGCTAAAAACCGGCTTGGCGGCGCGCTGGCCCGTTGAACGCGGAGATTATTGGTGTTTCCGAAAAATCGGGCCAATCGCAGAGGCTTTTTCGGCCCGAAAGGCGACCCCGTTGCGCGGGTGGTCGTGAGGCCTTAAATTTTAGGTGCGTAACCGTGACGACTTGCCTTTTAGCTGTCGCGAGTTCTGTTCTCACTGTATGGGGGCGAACCGGGTTCGACGGAGACATGAGGGCAATGGTCGCACGCCGGGGTACTGTTGGCCCGTAAAACAAACAGACTGCGAAATTTACCCGCAGACAATAACGGTTACGCCCTGGCGGCCTAAGGGCCGCTAGCGTCTCGCCGCCGCTCGCCCACGGCGGCGGGTCGAGGCGTCATTTAGTGGGCTAGGAGCGTCGTGATTCACCGATTGCGCGGCGGTCCGAAATTTCAATCGGCTGGCCTCGAGGAAGCCCGTCCGCGGGCGTCTTCGGGACGAGAACAAAACGCGGACTAAGCGTGTAGTGGCCATTGTTTGAAGGTCTTCGGACGGGGGTTCAATTCCCCCCGCCTCCACCATCTTAAGTGGTTGATTTTGCTCGCTTTCCCTCTTTTTCGAACGTCCGGGGGACGCAACGGGGGACAAGCGCGGGGGGCGCTTGCGAGTCACGTTCTTGCGCAAGGAAGCCGCGATGCGGCTGCCCGCTCGGGTGTCCAGGCTTCTGATCCACTTTCGATAGTGCTTGAAGATCATCGCCTCTGAGGTGCCGCAAATCTTGGCAACCCATCCGGGATCCTCTTGAGCCGACAGTGACCACGTAATGAATGTGTCTCGTATCGCGTATTGCCCGCGGTGCGTGACCCCTGCCCGCTTGAGCGCTGGAAGCCAGATTCTCTTGTGCAGCCACTCCTGAGATAGCGGGCTTCCCTCTTCATCCACGAAGACGTAGTCGTCATCTCCCGTCGGCGTGCCGCTCTTCAGCGCCCTTTGTTTGATCCTCGCTAGAATTCGAAAGATCTCGGGATCGTTCGAGCAGGCCGCGAAGTAGCGGCCGGTTTTGGGCGTGGCCTCGACACCGCCAGCGCGAGGTGTGCGTCCGTGGCGAACGTCGATCATCTCGTGCTCGAAATCGAGCCAGCCCCATCTTATGGCGACCATCACCGACGGGCGCCATCCCAAGTGGAACCACAGCTCGTAAAAGTCTGCGAAGCGATCCGGAATTTGTGCAAGGACCGAAACCACCTCGTCCTTCCCGAGCGGAGCGATCTTTTCCCTGAGCTGGCTCGATCTCTTCACGGTGCTATTCGTAACCCGAATCACCGGGTTGCTCGTCAGCAGGCCCTCTTTCACAGCCCAGTCTAAGGCGCTGTGGAGATAACCCATCGCGTTGCTTACCGTCTTGCCGCTCAGACCTTCGTTGAACAGCCCCTCTTCGAAATCATTACACCTCCTGACCGTCAGCTGATTCACGCGGAGTCCCTTGAATGTCCGAGTCAGGCGCTCGACCGTGCTCTTGTCATGCATCCACGTCGTCGGGTGGATCGCGAAATCTTTCTTGACCGTACCGTCGGGCAGGAATGGCGAGCGGCGATCATGAAAGCGCCGGATAAAATCCTCGAACATTTCGTTCGGGCTCTGAAGATGCTCTTCGGGATAGAAAAGGCTGACTTTGGTTCCCGCTGGAAAGTGCTGTCGATAATCGAATGTGCCATCGCTGAGCTGGCGCTCGATCACCCGCATCTTCGCTTCGCAGAATTCCACCTCTCTAGGATCGTCTGCCCGAAGACCGGTGTACTCCTTACACCTGACGCCTCGCCAGGTGAAGTCGAAGAAGAGCCGCCGCTTTTTGGTTCTTACCGGCATCGCTCAATGCGCGTTTTTCTCAGCGCTGCATCGTACCTGTAGCATTGTCACTGAAAGTGACTCAGTGCAGCGAGGGCCCCTCTTCTCTTTCCGGAGCTGCGTCATTACGCACCCGCTTCGATCGACTTACGCGCTGTGACCGATGCGCCGGAATGAAGGGCCCCTCAGGTCGATCTTTGGTAGGGCCGTGGCCATCCGTGGCAACGCGATCGTCCAGCCGATCTGGTGATCGCAGCCACTCCTCCACCCTTGACCAAAAAAAGATCGGGCGTCCGTGCTTACGCGTGAAATGCCATCCCTCGACGAAAATTCCGGTGTGGACCATGTTGTAAATGCTCTGCTTCGAATAAGGGATGCGTTGCGAGAGCTGTTCAACCGAGAGATAGGTCTCGGAGAGGGCTGGCTGGACGTTACCCGATGTTCCGATGTCGGAGCCGTCACGTAGCGCTGCGAATAGGTCCAAGATGGCTTCGGCCGCTTTACGCACCGCCACGTTTACACGCTGCTCTTTGGTGATCGAAGCCTGCATCGCGAATATCGGATCCCCAGCCTTCAACAACTACTCGGATCTCGACGCTCGTCGCCGCTGGTTGCGACTCATCTCGTAAGTCGCCTTTGTATGCTCTCGCTGAAGCTCCGCAGTGCAGAAAAACCGCTCACGCCGCGACGGGCGGAAAACCTTTCCGCAGTGCGGACAGACGCGCCAGATGATTCCGTTTTGGCTATCGAGCGCGAAGTGTGACCACACAGTTTCCCACAACGATTTGCATTCATTCGCGAATGAGAAGATCGGTGTGCCATCGGGAAGGTCGAAGCTATACCGTGACGGTGCCCCGCTTGCGTACTTCTTGATCTGAGCGGTTACGAGCTCATGGCTGACTCGCTTGAGCACACCGGCTTCCCCTACTTCGAGCCATCTTCGCACGTCCGAGCCGGTCGTCTCTGGGTCTCCAGCTAAAGCCGAGAGCTCTGGCTCTCCCGCAAGCCTTCTGGCATCGAAGAAATCTCGATCGAACACATTGATCTCATCGATCCATTCGGCGAGTTGCTCCCAAGCGTAGCGCAGGCGTTCATCGTTGATGATCGCGTCCCAGATCCCGCAGATAGCCGCATACAGCGCTTTGCGTCTCCAGAAGTCCGCGAGGTTGATCTCTATCAGCCCGTCTTTCGACAGCTTCTCGTCCAATGTGCCGAATTTCTGAAGAAACAAAAGTGCGTCGTAGTTGCTGCGTAATCCTCTCAGAGCCGTATGCGGCGCCCGGGACGCGTCCCCGGTCTCGAGAGCCTGCATGTACGCATCGCTCGCATCGTACTCGTCAGACGTCCTGCGGCACCGAACTACCGGAATGTAGCGCTCCCCTTCCCTGAGCCAGACGAGTTCCGCCGGATCATCCCGGAAGGCAAACGCTTCACCGCCTTCCCGCTGCAACCTTACTGGCTCGACGTCATGCGCCAGCGACGCAAACGAGCTTCCGTCAAGAACAAATCGCGGACCGGGGTTGCGCGTAGCCCAGTCAATCAGCTCAGGGCTGAAACCAGACGTGCGCCTCCATTGAAACTTCGGCGGCGGGCACACGGGTCTCCACAATTCGATCATCTTTTTGCGCGAGACCTCTTTACTGCCGGTGGCCACTTATGCAATCCTCTTATTTCCGACAGTATAAGAAACTG
>JAJYMR010000235.1:1630-5509 GCA_021786815.1 Deltaproteobacteria bacterium | reverse complement strand
GCATGCGTACCCGCACGGAAAGCTCGGCGCAGAGGCGTTTTTCCGCGCTGGAATAGACCGACGCCGCGCGGTTCCGCCGCGGAATTAGGCGCAAAGCGCGCGCTCAGCGCCATTGCAGGCCGCTACGAGCCGCGCTCTCCCGGCCGGTACCCATGCCGCACCCGGCGCGAGATCGGCGCTCGTGGCGCGTCTCAGCGCCTCACGTGGGGCGCGCCATGAGTCATGCTCATGTCTGCTCCGGCTGCGGCCGCCAATTCGAGGCGCGTGCAGACGCCATGTTCTGCTCGCCTGCCTGCCGGCAGAAGGCGTACCGGCAGAGAGCCGTAACGGTCGATGGTGGAACAGTCTTGCTCCACCAATCCGTAACGCGACCACCGACAGACCGTCGTAAAGACCGCCACGTCACCCGGCGCCGACGTCTTGAGCGTTACGAAGCGTTCACCGGCCAACCTGGCCATATCGGTCAAATCCAACGCGCAGACTTCATCAAGAAGTGGTCCGCCATCCTCGAGATGCCGGAACTCCTCGAGGAAGTGAAGGCTCGCCGCGTCCCCGCGCATCGCGCCCTGATGTTGCTGCGTGCGGCTCGCCGGCAATACCTTGACGATGAGGTACGCCGGCTGCTCGCCGAAGACTCACCATGACCGCCGCCACCATCGAGCGCCTGCTGCGCCGATTGTCTTCGAGCGCCATGCTCAATGCTGCCGACGCCTTGCGCCGCGGCGCTCACCGGCGCCAGCCCATCGGCCGAAGGCTCGGGTCGCTCGGCGCCGGGTTTTGGATCAGCCCGTTAGTGAATTCTTCCGGCCGCCTCGTCTCTCGCACCGGACGCGCGTCGAGCGTCGGCCGATCCGCAGCGGCCAGCGCCGCCGGGTCGGGCCGCGCCGCCGGCTGCGGCTGCCGGGGAGGCAAGAGACTTGCGCCTGGCGCGCCTGGGAGCGGAATTCCGGCATACCGCTCGCGCTCGGCCTCGCGCTCGCCAAGCCGCTCGAGCCCGGCCGGGAGCACCTCGAGCGCCTGGCCGCCTGCCGGAGCCTCGACGCTCGGCACGGCCTGGGGCACCGCGCGCAGCGCCGCGAGCACATCCTCGGGCGTCACCGGATCGACGCGCCCGGCCGCGGCCTGCTCGGCAGCAACCTCGGCATGCGGATCGACCGCCTCGTACTTCGGCAGCACCCACTTTGCGAGATTGTCGATCATCCGAGCACTGGCCGCCGCATTGTCAGTTGACCATGCCGCAGGACTCGCGAGCCAGGTGCGCAACCTCGGCATCGCCTCGCTCAGAGTGTCCACGACCTGCTTGCGCAGCCGTTCACGTTTCCGGCCGAGGCCGCGCGCTTTGTTCAGAGTTCCACGCTGGCGGCCGCCCGTCTTCTTGCCTCGCATGCTAACGCTCCGGTTGCTATGGTACTAACACATGACACTATACGCCGCCCTTCGCCGCGCGGAAACTGACGCCGAGCGCCTCGACGCGCTGCGCGCAGCCTCGCCTGAAGATCTCCATGCGCTCTATGCCGGGTTGATATATCGCCGCCTGATCGCAGAATGCACTGCCGCCGCTCTGCAGGAAAACGCTAGTTTTGCCGCGTTTTCTGCGGCTCTCCATGCGGCCTCGAGCGACGCCGACCGCATGGAGTTGATCGCGGCCGCTCGAGCCGAGCATGGTGAAGCGTGGCTCGGCCGCTGGTTGCAGTCGCGCTCGAGGACGACCGAGCAGCATATCCGCGCCTACCGTGAAACCATCGGCGCGTTGGCGTAGGTTTGTCACGAAAAAACTAACGGCCGCAGGCGCAGCATGCCCATGCCGGTTTCCTCAGTTTTCCGGCACTCCGGGGGACCGGCCGCTTACGCATCGGCGGCTGGTCCTCTTTTGAAGAGGACTGCTGTATGACACGACGTAAAAACGGCCTGTTTTCTAACTCCCACGGCGGCAAGACGCTGACCGTCAACGGCGTGAGCCGATACTTCCCCCCGCTCCATAACAGCATCGGCGCCTATGACAGCGCGCGCACCAACGGGCGCGGCGGGCAAGACCGCGACGATATCGACGCCGACGAGCGCCACGACGGCGAAATGTTCGGCCAGCTCGGCCGAGACGAAGAACGCGACCTCGAGCGCGTCATCGGTGAGGCGGTGAGCGACGGCATCCGCAAGTACCGAGCCGCTCGAGACCGACGGCGCGCAGGAAAGGACTCCGATCCCAGCGATCACCTGGACGACTTCGACCCGCTCGACGAGCGGCGCGCCCGGGAGGCGTACCGGGACCGCGACGGTGCGGACGCCGAAGAAATTCTCGGCCAGGTGCCTTCGAAGTCCGTTATGAATCTTCGCCGCACGTCGGCCGACGCCAAGTTAGGTTACGACTCTCGCCGCCGCACCCGCGAGGAAATCGACTCGCGACCGGCTCAGGCCGTGGCAGGCCGGCAGGTGCGCGGCTCGCTGATGGACGAGCTCGACGAGCTCTTCGGCCACCGAGGCCGCGCATGAAGTCCCCGACCTTCGGCGCCACTGCCGCTCGACTGCGCGCGAATGGCTACGAGCCGGTGAGCGCCGTTGCCCCCCGCGGTGTGTATGACGAGAACTTGACCGGTCATCACCGTGAGTGGCAAGCCTGGGAAATATCCGAGGTTCCCGCTGCGGTCGAGCTGACCGGCCTGGCGGTGCTCGTCATCGCGCCTGCGGCAATCGCCGACGTTGAATTGCTCGAGCGGGTGCGCGCCGAGCTCGCCGCTGCGACCAGCGGCCCGTGTCGGATTGGCTCCGACGGCCTCGAGGTGTATCCCCTGCAGGCCTTCGGGCGGCCTTCGGGCGACGCGTTGGACGGCGCGGTGCATCTCGCCGCCGATGGCCTTCTGCCGCTCGACGGCCGTTGGGAGCGTGGCACGCTGCTCGACGTAGCACGCTCCGAGTTGCCGAGCGCCGACGAACTCCGCGGAGTGCTCGAGAGCCTGGGCAGGTTGCCGTTTATCCTCGCCGCCGAGCGCCGGCCGCCACCGGCACCGTCCATCGAAGGTTGGTTAGAATAATGAACGCCATCTTAAAAGAGCCTGCGCCGCTCACCGCCGCGGACCTGATCGCGCACTGCCGGCAACAGCGCACCGGCGTGCCAGCGGGCGATATCACGGACCGGATGACCTTGCTGAAGGTGCTGACGATGCTGCTCGCGGGACACGTGCGCCGCCTACAGGACCCGCCGCCTTACTCGAATTTGGGGCCGACAGACCCGAGGCAGGATCGCACGGCCTGCGCGCTCGGGACGCTGATCGGCCGCCTCGAGGATCTCGAACATGAGAAAAAAGTCCGCAGGCTGGGCGCGTAGATTCTCCCGCCGTTGCCGGCGGAACGCGCTGGTCGACGCGCGCCGGTTCTGGGCGCGTGGTGGCGCTCGCGCTGGTAGGTTTTCGTGGTATTGGAATGACTGAGCGGCTGCTCGGCGCGGCGCTCGTCGCACTGTCGCTCGTGTTGCTATGGCGCACAACGCGCGCGAGATAGCGACCGCCGAAGTGCTCGACCTGCTCGAGCGCGCAGCCTTCGATCTACGTGAAGGTTGGCATGCTGCCGCGTATGACTGTCTGAGCCGCGCTCTGCGGCTGCTCGAGGCTCACCTTGCGGTCTGACAGTAAACCCCGCGCCGCGCGGCCGGTGGCGGCGAAGCGGGTACGCATATCTAACAGTTAGGACTGGAACCCGCGCCGTACCCGCAAATGCGGGTACAAATGCGGGTATTGTCGTTGAGAGTCCCTGTTAAGAATGCAATAAAAACAACGACTTGCGAAGAGATTCGAGTCCGGCCCCGGGCACCAGGCGGGTTCAAACCCCGCTTTCCCAACCCGTCCCGTTTCATCCCAACATTGCGCTGAAACCCAGGAAATCGTAGGG
>JAJYMR010000235.1:0-1620 GCA_021786815.1 Deltaproteobacteria bacterium | reverse complement strand
CCGGATTAGGTACAATCGCCCCCCCGCCCGGGTGGCGAAATCGGTAGACGCAAGGGACTTAAAATCCCTCGGGGGCAACCCCATGCCGGTTCGAGTCCGGCCCCGGGCACCAGGCGGGTTCAAACCCCGCTTTCCCAACCCGTCCCGTTTCATCCCAACATTGCGCTGAAACCCAGGAAATCGTAGGGTTTCCGAAGCGCAGTCCGTCCACCGCAATCCACCGGCATGATAACACGCATGGCGGCCAGAGTGGGGGTAACTGCGGGTGAGTGTGAGTCCCGGATATTGTGAGTCCCTGCTCGGGACCTAAGGCGAGTTCGGGTTGCCCCTAAGGTGAATCCCGAGCATCCCGGTGTGAGTCCCAGGCAAGTTCAGGTCGCCCCGGGTTTCGAAGGAGTGGCGCCATGCTGTCGGATACGAAGGTTCGAAGCCTCAAGCCCAGAGAGAAGGCCTACAAGGTCTCGGACGACCGGGGCCTCTACCTGCTGGTGAACCCCAACGGATCCCGGTGGTGGCGGTTCAAGTACTACTTCGGCGGCAAGGAGCGCGGCATCTCCCTCGGCGTCTATCCCGACGTGACGCTGAAGTACGCGCGGGAGCAGCGGGAGGAAGCCCGGCAGCTCGTCGCGAGAGGCATCGACCCCAGCGTCCAGCGCCGGACGAACAAGATCGCCCTCGAGAACAGCTTCAAGCTGATCGCCGAGGAATGGCTGGCCCTGCAGTCCAAGAAGCTGGCCGAGATCACGCTGTCCAAGGCGCGATGGATCTTGAACTCGTTCATCTACCCTCGCCTCGGCACCCGCCCCATCGCCGAGATCACCGCGCCCGAGCTCCTGACCGTGCTGCGGCCGATCGAGGCCCGAGGGATGCACGAGACCGCGCACCGAGCGTTGCAGCGCTGCAGCCAGATCTTCCGGTACGCCATCGCGACGGGCCGGGCCACCCGCGACATCACCTCGGACCTGCGGGGCGCCCTGGCGCCGGTCGTGGTCGAGAACCGCGCTGCAATCACGGAGCCGGCCAAGATTGGCGCCCTGCTCCGCAGCATCGACGGCTACGTCGGACACCCGACGACGGCGATCGCTCTGAAGCTGTCCCCTCTCGTCTTCGTTCGTCCCAGCGAGCTCCGAGCCGCGGAATGGAGCGAGATCGACCTGCAAGCGGCCGAATGGCGCATCCCCGGCGAGCGCATGAAGATGCGGGAGCGACACATCGTCCCGCTCTCCACCCAAGCGGTCGCCCTCCTCCGCGAGCTCCGCAGCATCGCCCGCAAGAGCCGATACGTCTTCCCGTCCCTGCAAAGCCGGGATCGGCCGATGTCCGTGAACACCGTGAATGCCGCCATCCGCCGTCTCGGCTATGCCCGCGACGAAATGACCGCCCACGGCTTCCGCGCCATGGCCTGCACCTGTCTCAACGAGCTGGGCTGGCATCCGGATCTCATCGAGCTGCAGCTTGCCCATGCGGAGCGGAACAAGGTCCGGGCGGCGTATAACCGGGCGGAGAGACTGGTGGATCGTAGGAAGATGATGCAGGCGTGGGGGGATTATCTGGATGGGCTGCGGCAATGCCAACGTGAGACGTCTGTCAACGACGTAGCAGACCAACGTAGCCACGTCA
>JAJYMR010000277.1 GCA_021786815.1 Deltaproteobacteria bacterium | reverse complement strand
ATTCAGATCCACTATTGGCCGCACCAGGTCGCGATCGAGCGTCGCCTGAAGCCGCCGCGCGTCCGCGGTCAGGATATCGCGGCGCACCGCGTCATGAACTTCCGCGGCCGCGCGCGAGCCCGCTCCGCGCGGAAGCTCGGTCGTCAGCGTCTGCCCGAGCACCGCCTTCGATACCTGCGCGTCGAGGTACTCGCAGAAGCGATGGTACAGCTCGGCGCTGCCGCTTCGATTCGCCTCGGTGAACTCGATCACCATCGCGTCGGGAATTATCGCGGCGGCGTCGGTGCCGATATTCGCCACCGCCTGCAGCAGCGCCTGCTTGTCCTGCTCGGAAGCGCCCGGGCCGTACTTTCCGACCCGAAGCGGCTGCCCGAAAACCTCGGCGAACGTCACCCAGTCCTTGAGCACGTAATTCTTGAACAGGTAGGCCCATCCCGCGGCCCGCGCCAGGCCGCCGCGCACAGGGAGTCCGGCCTTCGCCTTGGCGACGTGAACCACGAACTTGAACGGCACCAGCGGCTCGGTAAGCGGCTGAAAGTACGCATCGAAACCTGAGCGCCTCCCATTGCCGCGGAAATGCCGCCCGCGTGGCTCCTCGATATCGCCGAGCGTCGGCCCCTCGCCGCGCATCGAGCGCACCAGCAGCTCCTCGCCCGATATCCAGTCGAACATGAACCACCTGGGGTCGCGCCACAAAAGCCGCCGGGGAAACCACTCGCGTCCCGACGTGTCCCAGATTATCTCGCTCGCCGAGTATCCTTTTCCGAGCGCGTCGAGCATGTCGAACAGCACGTTCTCGTCGAGCGCGAGCGCGCCATCGGTCAGCATCTCGCGCACCAGGTCGGCGGCGCGCACGTCGTCGGCCTGGTCCGAGGCCGCGCGCACGAACGGGCGCAACTGCGCGAGCGACTGTTTGCGGGTGGAAAGCACGGCCAGGTAATGAAGGTCCTTTTCCTCCATCTCCTCGGCCAGTTCGAGATAGAGGAACGGATCGCCGAACTCGGCCTCGCGCAGGATTTCGGTCAGTCGCTCGGGCGTGAGCCCGGCCGCGGGATGCATCACTGAGTATATATTGCGTATTCCGGTCATCGTGGGTGCGGCCTGCTCCTCGCGGAGCCTCGCAGTATCAACTTCCCGCCCGAATGCGTCATACAGTTTCATAGTCGAATAGTCTCCATGTTCCGATCGCTACCTCGTTTCCGCCTCCCCTTACCCGGTTCCTCTTCCCTTTAGGGAAGGGGTCAGGGGTTAGGTCTCCGGGCCACGCAACTCTCTCCGCACCCCTAACCTCTCCCATGCCGGAGAGCTCGCGCCAAAGCGGTCGTCCTGCGAAGCGTGCTTCGCGGGCTGCGAAGGCGCGGGTGAGGCTCCGCGGAGAAAAATTCTTCAACAGCCATTCCGCACGCACAGGTTTGCCACACAATCGATCACCAGCCGCGACAAGGGCATCCTTTCTCCAAGGTCCCTCACCCGGCGCTCCGCGCCGCCCTCTCCCGGCAACGGGCGAGGGACGGAAAGACGCGCGTGCGAGCGTTCGTAGCGGGACATCCCCAATAGCCACTCCCATCCCGCGCGACAACACCCCTGCCTGTCATGCCGAGCGCAGCGAGGCATCTCGTACCACCCGTGCCGCGACGCGACGCAACCGCGCCGGCCGTCCACGCATCCGCGGCCTGAGATTCTTCGCTCCGGCAGCCTCCGCTCAGAATGACAAGCGGGCATCATTGTTCCACCCGACCGCGCGAGATTTACGCAGCGCCTCACCACGCACCTCGCCCGAACAGCTTCGCACGCGGCATCGCGAGCCCCTCTTCATCCTCCGGCGCCGCGCCGAACAGATCGCGCCCACGGCGCGTCACCGCCGGCCGGTAGTCGATTTCCGCGTGGTCCATCCGCGAGGCGTAATACGCCAGCGCCGCCGCGATCGCGCTGTCGCCGTGGCGCGCCTTCTGGTCGCTGCCGCGCATCCGCCGCTCGCCGATTCGCGCCACGCCCTGCTCGATAACGAGCGCGCGATGGTCGAGCAGGATATCGACGTCGCGCGGAAGCTCGAGCGTCCCGTCCTCGAAGGCGGCCTTGAAGCGCGGCATGTTCTCCCGGTACCACTCGACCGAAAGCATCACCGGCGCGATCCGCGCGCCGTAGCGCTGGCGCGCCGTCTCGGCGAGATACTGTCCGTTGCCCCGCGCGTCCATCGCGCCGCCGATAAAGCGCGGCATCCGGTCCACCACGTAGAACAGGATCTGCTCCTGCTGGCGGAACGGCACGTTGCGCAGCTCGATCACGAGCGGCGTGCGCCGGACAAGGTCCGCGCCCATCTGAAGCGGCCATATCACCGTAAGGTCGCCGAGCCGCCCGAAGTCCTCGCCGAAGCAGGTCGGAAGCGCGGGATTAATCGCGTCGAGCGCGGGCCTCACGCGGTCTTCGAGAAACGCCTCGGTCTCCGCGCGACGTACCGCTTCGGGCCGCTCGGCGAACTCCGTCGGCGTTTCCCATCGGATTACGGGAACGCCCTCGCGCATCCGGCTTTCCACCAGCACCGAGGACAGGAAGCTTCCGCCCGACGCGCGCGGCACGCAGTTGAGTTCCTCCTCGCCGTTCTCGCCGTAGAACTCGACGATTTCGCGCTTCCACGCGGCTTCGCCCTCCACCGCCCATTCGATTCCGCGCTCGGCGGCGATTTTGCGGTAAAGGCCCTCTGCGACCGCGTCGTCGAAGGTCACGCGATGGAGCGAATAGGGACGGCGCCCGGCCCGTATATCGGTTACGAGTTCGTTGAACGGGTTGTCGGCGCCGTTATGGGTCGAAATCACACGCACGCGCCCGCCCCACATCGTAAAGGCGAGCGCCGCCTTGAGCAGGCCGGCCAGATCGTCGTGGAAGGCGGCCTCGTCGATCACGGCGCATCCCTGCTTGCCGCGCAGGTTCGACGGGCGCGAGGATAGCGCGACGATCTTGCGACCCGAGGCGAAGCGCACCCGGTAGGCCTGGATATCGCGCGATTCGTCGGCGACCGCGATCTCCTCGATCGCACGCGCCGCCTTGTTGAAGCGCCGCGACCATTTGGCCGCCGTCTCGACGAACTCGAGCGCCATCTCGCGGTTGTAGCCGATATACCAGGTGTCCATCCCCGCGCGGCTTGCGGCCGAAAGCGCGCAGTCCGCCGCCTCCGTCCACGTGATTCCGACTCGGCGCGATTTCTCGCACACCTTGACCTGCGACGTGTCGGCCATCCATCGGCGCTGGTAGGGAAGCAGGATGGAGAGCGAGTCAGGCATCGGCGGATACTCTCGGCGGGCAAAACGGGCTCGGCCTCGGGACGGCGGCGCGGACGGGAAACCCAACTCGGGCAGGACGTAACGGCGCGGGGAGAGGCTTAGACGTTGCGCATTGAACAGGGGGAATCGACTTCCGACTAACCTTCCCTCCCCGCAGGATCGTGTCTTTCACAGTGACGACCGTGGGTCAACCGCTCTTGTGCGGATGTTCGCTGCAAAATTTTGCGATCGCCATTTTCTTTTGCGGGAAGGGACCGAGGGTCAGAATAATGCTCCGCAGCTGAAATCGCCGGCATCGCACCTGACCCCCTAAAAGGAAGGGGAACCGCGTCTTGCGATGCTTCCCTGAAGCGGAACCAATTTTTCTGCGACACCTCGCCGAAGCATAACCAGCGTTTCTGTGATGCTTCCTCGCAAGAATGGAAGCCGTCGCCATTTTCTTTTGCCTTCAGGGCATGGACCGGGCCATTTTCTTTTGCCCTACCTCCCTTCCCTTTGAAGGGACCGAGGGTTAGGTTGCTCGGGCCCCCACCGGGCCGGGCCGAATCCGCTTGTGCCGGAGGCGTTTCCATGATCGCATCGCGCCGCGACCTTTCTGACCCTCTCCCACGCCGCCGGAGAGAACCTTCAGCAACTGCATGGGCGCCAGCGACGCCGCGCCGCGCGACCTTCTTACCCTCTCCCGCTGACCGGGAGAGGGCGGCGCTTTTCAGCGAACGCATCGCCTTGCGCTGGCGCCACGCGGCCTCAATGAGGTAGCGGTCGCCAACGGGCGGCCGCAGCGCTCGCTGAAACAGCGCCGGGTGAGGGTCCCTCAGCCTAAAGACCCTCCGCGATACGTTGCAGCACGCCTTCGATATCGTCCGTCACCTCGACGTTCCAGAACCGAAGCACACGGTAACCGAGGCTTTCGAGATACTCGGTGCGCCGCTCGTCTGAGCGCCGCTGCCTTTCCTCGCCGTGCTGGCCGCCGTCGAGTTCGACCACGAGGCAGGATTCCCTGCAAAGGAAATCGACCACGTAGTTTCCGATCGGATGTTGCCGTCGAAACTTGGCTCCCTTGAGCCGGCGATTGCGCAGACGCGCCCAGAGTCTGCGTTCGACCTCAGTACCGGCGGCGCGCAATCGTCGCGCACGCTCACGGCCGCTCGGATGACCAGAATCCTTCATTGCGGACCCTCACCCGCGTCTCGCACCCCGCGAAGCAGGCTTCGCGGGGCCCCGCTTCGGCGCGACCTCTCCCTGACTCGGCAGGGCGAGGTCACATGAAGACGCGGAGTCGGCTTCATGGGCGATGACCTTTCGCCAGGACCGCAAGAGAGATACGCACTCCTGCGATTCGCGCCTATTGTCTCCGTAGCCTGCCCTTCTCTCTCGGCAAGACCGGGCACGAATGAAATTGCTCCTACCCGCACTCGACCCAGGGGACCGAAAGAGGACATTACTCCAGCGTTCCCCGGCTCTCACCGTGCCCCCCTCACCCTCGCCCGCTGACCGGGAGAGGGCGGCGCTTTTCAGCGAACGCATCGCCTTGCGCTGGCGCCACGCGGCCTCAATGAGGTAGCGGTCGCCAACGGGCGGCCGCAGCGCTCGCTGAAACAGCGCCGGGTGAGGGTCGTCAGCGAAAATTCCTCCGACACGTTCGTCCTCATCCGCCGCGGGTTCTCCCGACGAATCCGCCGCATTTTCGGCCCCGCCAGCATTTTTGACCCTCTCCCACGCCGCCGGAGAGAACCTTCAGCAACTGCATGGGCGCCAGCGACGCCACGCCGCGCGACCTTCTTACCCTCTCCCGCTGACCGGGAGAGGGCGGCGCTTTTCAGCGAACGCATCGCCTTGCGCTGGCGCCACGCGGCCTCAATGAGGTAGCGGTCGCCAACGGGCGGTCGCAGCGCTCGCTGAAACAGCGCCGGGTGAGGGTCGTCAGCGAAACTTCCTCCGATACAACCATCCCTCATGCCGACGCCTCTTGCGACGGCAGCCTCAGCCAGTGTCGCCGCGGGGCGGCGAGGGCGCGGCGGAACTTCCCGCGCCCTGCCCCCCTTGAACGATGCCCCGCGGCTGAAATTGCCAGGATCGCACCTGACCCCTGACCCCCTCCCCTAAAAGGAAGCGGAACCGTGAAGCGGGAATTCGCTGAGGCGCGCGCGATCTTGGTTTCCCATCCATTCGTCCTCACACCCTGATATCCAGCAGCGCGGCGCGAATTTTTTCCTCCGCGTCGGGCGAGAGACCTCCC
>JAJYMR010000352.1 GCA_021786815.1 Deltaproteobacteria bacterium | reverse complement strand
GTATCTGCGGGTTCATCGCTCAACGATCTATCGGCTGCTCAAGAAGGGACAGCTGCCTGGCTTCAAAATCGGCAGCGATTGGCGCTTCAACGTCGAAGTTATCGACGAATGGCGCATGAAGCAGGGCGCCGGCTTTCTCGAAGAGGAAACTGTCGAGCCGATGCCCGTGCAGATGCACGCGCATCGCCGCTGACAGGCCCTTCAGGCTTACATTTTCGCGCCGCTCGTGGGCCTTCTGGCGGCATTTGTCGGCAGAGCGTCGTCGCGTCTAAACTGACGGGTCGATGCCGACCGACGTATCGCACAAAACCCGGTTCTTCACGGAATCGGTCATCCGCGAGATGACCCGCCGCGCCCTCAGGGCCGGGGCGGTCAATCTTGCGCAAGGATTTCCCGACTTTCCCGCGCCGGCCGAACTCAAGGAAGCCGCAAAGCGCGCGATCGACGAGGATTACAACCAGTACGCGATAACCCACGGCTCCCCGAACTTCCGCCGCGCTATCGCGGACAAAGTCCGCGCGTTCAACCGCCTCGATTGCGACCCCGACCGTAACGTCACCGTCACCTGCGGCGCGACCGAGGCGATGATCGCGAGTCTGCTTGCGGTCATCAATCCGGGCGACGAGGTGATCATCTTCGAGCCGTTTTACGAGAACTACGGGCCCGACGTGATCATCGCGGGCGCAACGCCCCGCTACGTCACGCTGCGCGATCCCGGCTTCTCGTTCGACCGCGCGGAGTTGGAGGCCGCGTTCAGCCCGCGCACCAAGGCGATCATCGTCAACACGCCCAACAATCCGGCCGGCAAGGTATTCAGCGGCGCGGAACTCGATACGATCGCCGTGCTCTGCCGGCGCCACGACACGCTCGCGATAACCGACGAGATTTACGAGCACATCGTCTTCGACGGCGCGCGCCACGTGTCGCTCGCGAGCCTGCCCGGGATGGCCGAACGGACGATCACGATAAGCGGGCTTTCGAAGACTTACTCGGTGACCGGATGGCGGCTTGCGTACGTCGTCGCGAGCGCGTGGCTGACCGACGCGGTACGCAAGGTGCACGATTTCCTGACCGTCGGCGCGCCGCATCCGCTCCAAGAGGCGGGCGCATACGCGCTTCGGATGCCGGAGTCGTTTTACGCGGAACTGGCCGCGATGTACGGGCGAAAGCGGGCCGTCCTGCACAAGGCGCTGGTCGGCGCGGGCCTCGAATGCAGTATGCCGGCTGGCGCGTACTACCTAATCGCCGACGTCGGACCGATGGGCTTCGCGGACGATTTTGCGGCGGCCGAGTTCCTGCTCGAAGAGGTCGGGGTTGCAGCGGTGCCCGGCTCAAGCTTCTATCGCCATCCTGAGCTTGGCCGCCGGAAGCTCCGTTTTACCTTCTCCAAGAGCGACGAAACGCTCTCGCTTGCGGTCGAGCGGCTCGCAACGCTGCAGGAAAAACTCCGCATGACGCGCCGCGCGCGGGCCGCCCGTTAGGCCGAGCGCGCGCGCTTAGCGCAGGTCGGAGAGGAACTCCAGCAGTGCGGCGTTCACTTCTTCGGGCTTCTCCTGCTGCGTCCAATGACCCGAGCCCTTGATTTCGACGCGCTTCAGGTTCGGCACCCATCGCTCCATCCCAATCGTCTGCTCGGGCCACAGCACAGGATCGAGTTCGGCGGTGATCATCAGCGACGGATGCTCGACGCGCTCGACGAGATCGGCCGATTCCTCCCAGTTGCGATCGACGTTGCGATACCAGTTGAGGCCGCCGCGAAAGCCGGTGCGCTTGAAAGCCTTCACGAACACGTCGAGATCGGCGTCGCTCATGAACTTGCCCTGCGGACCTGAAAGCCGGTCGAGGATGCCGCCGCCGGCCGGCCCGAAAACGCCGGGAGGCTGGCGCTCGGCCGTCGGAGGCAGCGGCCTTGGATCGGCGAAAAAGCCCGCCAACGATCTTCGGATATCGCGTTCGAGTTCCGCGTCGGCGACGCCGGGTTCCTGAAAGTAGAGGACGTAGTGGAAGTTGCCGGCTGCGGCCTGGCGCGCCATCTCGGTCGGTTTGGTTGGCACCGGCTGCCGGTTCGTTATCCAGACCTGCTTCGGGAACTCAGGGCTTCCCGGCGTTGACGGGAGCCATCGCGGCATGAACGGCGTATTGATCGCGACGACCCGCTCGATCCGCTCCGGCGCGCGCATCGCGGTGTGCCATACGACGAGACCGCCCCAGTCATGCCCGACGATTACGCATTTTTCGACCTCAAGGGCGTCGAGCATCCCGACGATATCGGCAACCAGCTCGCGCGCCCGGTACGCCTCGACCGGCCGCGGACAATCGGTTTCGCCGTAGCCGCGCTGGTCGGGCGCGATCGTGCGAAATCCCGCCGCCGAAAGCGCACGCATCTGATGGCGCCACGAGTACCACATCTCGGGAAAGCCGTGGCAGAACACGACCGGAAATCCCTTGCCGGCCTCGGCAACGTGCATCCCGATCCCGTTGGTCCTGATGAACTTGTGAGCGAATTCACCCATCTGGCTTGGTCCTTCTCCGATCCAGGTCAGCGAGATTCACGGGCCCGTGAATCTCTCTACACGGTTGCCACACCAACATCGAGCCGTTTGCCGCTGTTTCGCCGTCGCAGGCGGCACCTTCGCCCTGCCCTCTCCGGCGTCAAAAGACGCGGCAACGGAGGCGGGAACTAGTCGCCGAGGAGTCGCCTTCGGAGGAAGACCTCGCCGAGGAAAAAGATTATCGCGAGCGGGAGCAGGTAAGGCTGCGCGCTTTTGCGCACCGTCACCATCGCGCCCGTCGGCTTTACGATTGCGTCAGCCGCCGCGTTGAGCGCGCCGCCGGTTCCGGCCGCGAGCCGGTGCAGGAGATCGGTGTCGGGCGGACGAATCCTGAGTTCGGCCGCGTCGGGATTGAGCACCCCGGCCGAGGCGAAGCGGCGCTGCACCAGCACGCGCTCGATATCGCCGGGTTTGGTCATCAGCGTTGCCGTATAGTCGCCGCGCGACAGCGGACCCAGGTCGGCGCGGTAAACCGACGCGCTCACCTGCGTCATCGCGACGTCCATCGCGCGGCCGGGACCGGTGACGCGCAGCACCAGGTCGCGCACCGGCTCGTTATCGACCTTTTCCGCCTCGATCCGCGTCCCGCCTTGCGGCGAGGTCCTGACGTGTATCGTGAACGGACCCGGATCGCCCTGGCGCATCGTCCATGCCACCAGTTGCGACCACAACTCCGCGTACCGGTCCCATCGGATCCAGCTCAGCGTCGCCAGCGAGTCGGGATCGAGCGCCAGGATGGCGCTGCGGCCGAGCCCGTACTGCCAGGCCGCAAGCAGCGGCGTGCTCGAACCCTTGCCGTGCGTCACGCTGAGCGGCACCTGCGCGCCGTCCTTGGGCTCGGTGAGGGCGTAGTAATCGATGGGTGGAATCCGGCCCGGGTCGATCCCGGAAAGTATCGCGCTCGGGGCCCCGGGCACGAGGCGCGGATGGAAATTTGCACGCCGGTTGACCGCCTCGCGCGTGAGCCCGACCATCAGGAGCGGCAGTTTCTCGATGTCCTGCACGCGGTAGAAGGTGCCGCCGGTCGCACGGGCGAAATCCTGGAGCAGGCGCAAGTTGGCGAGATCGGGGCCGATTCGGATGGTGGAGACCGGGATATGCTCGTGAGCGTAGTCGGCGATTAGCTGGTCGTGGTCATGGTAGGGACGATTGGTGTCGCCGTCGGTGAGCAGGATCACCTGGCGCACCGGAATTCCGCTTGCGAGAATCTCGCGCTCCGCGATCTCCAGCGCTTCCTTGAAATCGGTGCCGCCGCCCGGCTCGAGCCGCTCGATACGGTTCTCGAGTTCCTTGCGATCGGTGCCGAGCGGCTGGAGATGCGAGAGCACATAGGGCTGCGAATCGAAGGCGATCACGCCGGCGTAGTCCGTGTCGTCGAGCTGGCGAAGCAGCGCAATCGCGGCCGCCTTCGCGTAGCGGATACGCTCGCCGTCGCGCACTGCGGGATAACGCGAGTCGTAGCTCATCGAGTTGGAGCGGTCGATGAGCAGGTAAACCGCGATCGGCTCGCGCGTCGGCGGTGGAGGCTGGTGCTTGAACTTCGTCGGCAGGGTCTTCTCGAGCGCGCTTCCCGCGAAATGGTCGTCGCGCAGCGTGTTGCCGGTCACGATAAGCCCGCCGCCAAAATCGGCCACGTAGCGGTTGAGGGCGGACTCGGCCGCGGCGGAAAGAGTCGCCGCCGAAGCGTCGGCGATAATCACGGCCTGGTACTGCAGGTAGTCGTGGGCGTGGGTCGGGAGCGAGCGCGGCGAGGCGATCTCGACGTTGTAATCGCGCGTCGCGAGCGCCTGCATCAGGCTTTGCGGCGGCGTCGTTGCGACCAGCAGCACGCGGGGCGCGGGCCTTACAGTCAGCGGCACCTCGACCTCGGAGTTGAGCGCGACCAGCGGCGCCGGCGCGTCCAGCCGCGCTTCCATCAGGTGCGCGCCCGCCGTGCTCATCCGGTATGGCAGCTTGAAGCGGTTGAGCCCGGGATGCAGCGTGACGGTTTCACGGCCGAGCGGCATGGTGTCGCTCTGAAGCTCGAGCGCGACTTGCACCGGATGCGGCGCGTCGCTCTCGAGCGCAAGCCCGAACGCGAATCTCTGGTTGGCCCACACCGCTGAGGGCCCTTCGAAGCTCGTGAGCGCGACACGCTCGGTTGACGTGGGCGGCGGGACGACCGGGAAAACGCGCACGGACTGCTCGAGCATCGCGGGCAGTTCATCGAGCACGTCGCCGACCGTCTGATTGCCGTCGGTCAGAAGCAGGATGCGCTTTTCGGAATCCGAGGAAAAAAGGCTTGCCGCCGCGCCGAGCGCCGCCGCGATATTGGTTGCGCCGCGATCGGGCGCCGGCCCTTGAAGCGAGACAAAACGCGGATCGCCAAGCGGCGCGGCGAGCCTCGGGTCGCGGCCGAAGGTGACAACCCCAAGCCGGTCCTTGGGCGAAAGCGCCGAAGCGACGGCCCGCACCTCCGAGCGCATCCAAGCCGCCTGGTCGGGCGCAATCGAGCGCGACTGGTCGACCAGCGCAATCACTTCGACCCGCTTGGCCGCGCTTTTCGCCTTGATTCCAAGACCCGCCAGCGCAAAGACCAGCGCGACGAAGCTCAGAAGCCGAAGCGCCGACGCGCCAAGCCCCGCCGCGATTTTCCCGTTTCGCACCGCAACGAGCCCGGGAGCGGCTATCAGCGGCGCCGCGAGCAGAAGCCAGAGCAAGAGAGGACGCTCAAACATCCCACGCCCTCCATCGCCGTGCGTGTCCGAGCAGGATTACCGACTCGGCCAGCAGCGCCATCATCGCAAGCCCGATCAGCAGCATCGCAAGCGGTTTCACTTCGCGCGGGGCGCCGGCGGGCGCCGGCGCGGACACGACTGGCGCCTCGGGCGCCGTGGCGGGCGCGACGGCGGCCAGGTTGGATTCGGATGCGTCGTAATAGTTCGTGTACACGTTCACAACGCCCGCGCCCGACTCGACCATGTAATGGCCCGCGAACATCGGCC
>JAJYMR010000334.1 GCA_021786815.1 Deltaproteobacteria bacterium | reverse complement strand
GGGGTTCGCGATCGAACTTTCGGAAAGGCGCGCCAACAGCGGGTTCAGAAGTCCGGCCGCGAGCGAAACGGTTGAGCTTTCGCTCGGCGCGATGGCGCGCGCGGGTATCGAACTCAAAACCGGCGTGAAGTCGGGATGCACCGAGGCGGGCGTGTACGCGTCCGCGGGTCTCATCCCGGTGGTGTTCGGGCCGGGCCCCTCAACCGGCGTTATCCACGCTCCCAACGAGTACAATTTCCTCGCCGAAGTGGAAGCGGCGATCCGCTTCTATCACGCGATACTCGAAAGCTGAACGCTGGATAGACGCCGCGTATGGCCGCGTCTATGGCAGCGGCACCACGCCGACGCGCTGGCCCTCACGCGCCGAAAGCGCACTGAGCACCCCGGCGTTCACGATAATTCGCGAGTCCTCGGCAACAGCCTCGGTGCGCACCGCCCGGAATCCCCGCCGGTCGTCGCGCGCGACCAGGAACGCTCGGCTTTTCTCCGGCGAAGGCTCGCCGATAACCGCAACAAGCGCGCGATAGTCTTTCACCGGGCCCAACTCTGAGACCTGTGCGCCGTAGTACGGGCCCGCGTCAAACGGATCTAGATGGTTCAGGAACTTCATCCCGGCCTGCTCCAGCAGTCGGACCGCGCCGCGGCTGCGCTCGCCCACCTCGCCTAGCGAACGGCGCACGTCCTCGGGCAGGAGAAACGTGTAGAGCGGAGCGTCGGGAAAGAGCGCGCGGATGAATTCCTTGTCGTGGGTGGAAAGCCTGTCCGCCTCGCGAAAGGAAAGCCCGGTCACTTCGCGCCCGTAATGGTCCCAGAAGGCATTTCGGTAGTCGGGACCGAACTGCGGCAGCATCTCGGCCAGCACCTGCGTTTCAAAACGCGCGCGATGCCTGGCGAGATAAAGGAACCGCACCCATGACAGTTGCTTGCCGACCTGTTCCGGACGCCCGCGCATCGCCGCGGTCACGATAAGCCCGCCAATCTCCGTCGGCCCGTCCATCGAGTGACGCAACCGAAGGAACGTATGTCGGAACATCCGGCGAAGCGTGTGCGAATAACGCTCCTCGGTGTCCATCGCGAGATAATAGTGCGGCGCCTCCGGAGTGCCATGCTTGCCGATGATCATCGAGGCGCCGGCCAAGCGATGAGAGCGCGCATCCTCGGCACAAAAGATATAGACCGTGTGGGCCCGCTCGCGAATCCTGCCCGCAAAGGAGCGCTCGGAACGTTCGAGAGCCTCGCGCAACTCGGCCGAATCGGTCGGAAGGTTTATCGAATCCAGTTCACGTGCGAGCCTGAGTAGCGGGCGATGGTCGCGCAGAGCGGCCTGGCGGATGAGAAATGCGGACTTTTCGGGCGCCATAAGCCAACCTTATCATCGCGTGGCTAAATCCTGGAAATTTCGCGCGTTGGGTCTTCGCGGAAAACTCGCGAAAGCTCGTTGCTTTGAAAGCGTCCGTTGGATAGTTTCGAGGGTGGAAAGTGAGCGTCTTGGGTCGAGGCAAGGAGGAGTGGATGATGGACTGGCCGAAGTGCCAGAAATGCAATAACGGGGCCCTGATTCCCCTCTCTGACTACGGACAGGAAGGCGCTTCGGTGTTGTTCAAGGCGTGGGTATGTACCAACCCCGAATGCGGCTTCAGCCTGCGCGTGGACAAGGGTGAGGTGTCCTACGGACGGCGAATCGAGACCAAGCATTAGCTTTAAGCACTACACGTCATAGCACCAGCCTGGCGGTTCGTTACAACGGACCGCCTTTTTGTCTCGAATCAGCAACAGCAAGAACCCTTGATCTGAACGAGCCATGATCCAGGCGCCGAGCATTCGGTCTTTGCGGTCGCGTCAGGGGTTGTCGAGGGCGACGAAGCAGGAGCTTGCTCAGGTGGGCGCGGCAGGTCAGGCGGCTTGCCAATCCTGCTGCCGGATTCCGTAGCGTCCGATTAGCCGGCTCAAGGCCGGGCGCGAAACCCCGAGCATCTCCGCCGACTGCGCGAGGTCTCCCGACGCCTGGCGAAGCGAGCGCATCAGGACCTCGCGAATCGCATGCTCCAGCGCGCGTCCCCTTGCCGCGGCGCGCGGGCGCGGGATGCTCTTTCCACATGCGCAATGCGTATCGCCCCAGTCGATATCGAAATCTTCCAGGTCAAGCCGTTCCTCGCGCGCGAGCAGCACCGCCCGTTCGATCGCGTTGCCGAGTTCGCGCACATTGCCTGGCCATTGGTAACGGACCAGGGCGTCGAGCGCGCGCTCCGAAATAACACGAATGCTGCGCCCGTAGCGAAGGCCGTAGAGCGAGACGAAGTGCGCCGCAAGCGGCGCGATATCCTCGCGCCTTGCGCTGAGAAGCGGCATTACGACCTCGTTGGGCGACAGCATCGCGTACAACTCCGCGCTGAACTTCTCCCGCCCCATCATCGCGCCCGGGTCGCGATTGCTGACCGCGAGCACCATAGGCCTCGTTGAACCGCCCCGCTCTTCCAGGCCGCGAATCAATCGGGCCAGGCGCCGTTGTACGTCCATCGGCAGTTCCGAAACGTGATCGAGGACCAGCGAGCCGCCCGCGGCCAAAGTGAAATAGGCGCTCCTGGCAGTGTTTCCGCCCGGTTCACCGAACAGAAGATCGTAGCCGTGCGCCCGATCGATAGTTGAACAATCGACCACCACGCATGGCTCGTTGCGTGCGCAGGAAAGCTGATGCAGCATCCGCACTATGATGCTCTTGCCGGTTCCCGAAGCCCCGCGCACCAGCACCGTCCGTTGCGGCCCCAGCCGACGCACGCGCGCCATCGTCCGGTCGAGCGCCCCGGACTTCCACACCGCCCCGTCCCATCTGCGTGCGTCGGCCAGAAGCCGCTCCACTGAAACCCATCCGCTCGCCGCCACGGAGTCTTGCTCGATCGTCGAAGACCCCGACCTCCACTCGCCGTAGTCCTCCAGCATCTCCACGACCCCACCTCCGCACGCGTGTTAATGCAAGCGCGAGGCCATCGCAGCTACCGCTTCTCCGCGGCGAGTTGGACTTCCTCTAATAGTGCGCAGAGTTGCCTTGTGTGCCCAAGTGGACGCATTAGCGCGGACGCGTGCGACAAGAACTTCTCGTCCGGAGCGCTCAAATTTTGTCACTCGGACATGTCTCGCAGTTACTCGGCCGCGTCCTTCCAGAGCTTGATCCCGCCCAAAAGCCCCTGTTCATTGCTCACGATTCGCACGTTGGAAGGCAACTTCAGCGTGATCGCCTTCGCATTTCCGCCGCCGATATACATGCGATCGAAATTGAACGTCCGCACAAGCTCGTCGAGCGCCTCGCCAAGTAGCTTGTTCCACTTCTTGCGGCCCTTCTTCTTGAGCGCGCGAACCCCGAGTTCGTCCTCGTAGGTCTTTCCCTTGTGAAACGGATGGTGGCCGAGTTCGAGATGGATCGGGCGGCCGTCAACAAAGATTACCGAGCCGAAACCGGTGCCAAGCGTGATCACAAGTTCCACGCCGCTGCCATTGACGCATCCGAGGCCCTGCACGTCGGCGTCATTGGCGACCCGCACAGGGCGCTCGAGCCGCTTCTTGAGCTCGGCCTCGAGCGGAAAATTGCGCCATCCGTCGCCCAGGTTCGCCGCCGTATAAATCACACCGTCCTTGACGACACCGGGAAAGCCGACCGAGACGCGATCGAAATCCCCAAGCTCGCGCGCCAGCTTGCCGATAACGCTGAGCACCTTCTTCGGCGTCGCCTTGGCAGGAGTGGGGATTTTCGCCCGCTGCGTAACCGGCCTGCCGGACGGGTCGAGTTTCTCGGCCTTGATTCCTGTGCCACCGATGTCCACGGCGAGCGTAAGTGGGGACCGCTCGCGCGCGCGGCCGGCAGGTTTGGCCTGAGCGCGTCTTCCTGTATTCATCATGCATCCTTCCGCCCGGACCGCATCACGCACACCGGGCAAGGCTGTGACCTTGGTTATAGCGTAGCGCACAAGGCACGGCGCAATCGCGCGTTCGCCCCCGCCTAATATGGAACCCTGTTTCGCCCCGTGCTATCTCACGCGGCCATAGACCCGATTCAAGGTGCGGTGAAGGGAGGGCGCCGATGGGCGAGCGGATTGGCCGGTTCTTCGATTTCGATCGTTACGGAACCACTCTCGGACGCGAGTCCCTCGCCGGTCTCACCACCTTCGTTACGATGTCCTACATAATCGCCGTCAACCCGGCGATTTTGAAAGCGGCTGGAATACCCGAAGGGCCTTCGATGGTCGCGACGGCCGCGACCGCGATTTTCGGCAGCGTGATGATGGGCCTGGTCGCGAACCGCCCGTTCGCAATCGCGCCGTACATGGGCGAGAACGCGTTTATAGCCTATACCGTCGTTCGCGTGATGGGCTATCCGTGGCAGGCGGCGCTCGGCGCCGTGTTTATCGCGGGTGTGGCATTCACGGCGCTTTCGATAGGGCGGGTGCGCAAGTGGATGGTCGAAGCGCTGCCCGCCGGCCTCAGCCACAGCTTCGCGGCCGGAATCGGACTGTTCCTGACTTTTATCGGCCTGAACGAAGCGGGACTCGTCGTGCTCGGCGTGCCCGGCGCGCCGGTGCACATGGGCAACCTGGGTTCGGCGCCGGCACTCGTCGCAATCCTGAGTTTTCTGCTGATTTCCGCGCTGATGCTGTGGCGGGTTCCCGGAGCTATCCTGCTCGGGATTCTCGGTGCTACGGCTGTGGCCTTCGCCTCGGGCGTCGCGCGCGCGCCGCGGACGTGGATGAGCCTTCCGCCCGATCCGTCGCCGCTCGTGATGCACCTGGATATCGCCGGCGCGCTCAAGCCGGGCTTCGCCGGCATCACGCTTGCAATTTTCGTGATGGCGTTGATCGACACGATGGGAACGCTGGTCGGCGTGTCGGCCCTTGCGGGATTTCTCGACGAGCGCGGGAGCCTGCCGGGGATCGAGCGGCCGATGATCGCCGATTCGCTCTCGACCGTGTTTGCCGCCCTGATGGGAACGACGACATCCGGAGCGTTCGTAGAATCCGCGGCGGGAGTGAGCGTGGGCGGACGAACCGGTTTCACGGCGCTAGTGGTCGCGGCGCTGTTCGGCGTGTCGCTGTTCTTCGCGCCGATCATGACGGCAATTCCGGCGGCGGCTTACGGTCCCGCGCTGATCGTGGTCGGGTCGCTGATGATGACGCCGATCGCAAAGATCGATTTCACCGACCCAGGCGAGTCCGTTCCGGCCTTCGCCGTGATCGCGCTGATGAGCTTTACCTACAACATAGGCGTGGGAATCACGGCCGGTTTGGTGCTGTACCCGCTCTTCAAGGTGCTGGCGGGACGCGCGGGCGAAGTGCGGCCGGGACTATGGGCACTTGCAGGGCTCTCGCTCCTGTTTTTCGTGTTTTACCCGTACCGCTAGGCGTATCGACGGGGCGCTGACAACGGATGCGTCGCCGCGCGGGCGCGGCCTATTCGAGCCTGTACTTCGAAATCTTCGCGTAGAGCTTTTTGCGCGAAATCTTGAGCAGTTTTGCCGCCTTGACCTTGTTGCCCTCGGTCGCGTCGAGTGCGCGTCTTATCAGGTCGCACTCGACCTGTTCGAAAGTGTTGAT
>JAJYMR010000346.1 GCA_021786815.1 Deltaproteobacteria bacterium | reverse complement strand
CCGGGAAAGTTCTGCACGTCGATCCTTGCCGACATGGGCGCATCGGTGCTGCGTATCGAACGGCCTTCAGGCAAAGGCGGCAAGATTTCCCACGAGGACCTGGCGCTCAACCGTGGCAAGCGCTCGATCACCCTCGATCTGCGGACCGAAGCGGGCCGCGAAGTCGTTCTGCGGCTCGCCCGTCGATGCGACGCCATAATCGAGAGTTATCGTCCGGGCGTCGCAAAGCGGCTGGGCATCGATTATCCGAGCCTGCACGAGCACAATCAGCGGCTGGTTTACTGCTCGCTTTCAGGATTTGGGCAGACCGGGCCGATGGCTCATCTGGCAGGATTCGATTTGCAATTCGTCGCGCGGAGCGGACTCCTGAGCGCAATCACGGGCGGCAAAAAGGCGCCGTCGGTACCGGGTGCCTACCTGTCGGACGCGGTTTCGGGTCTGACTGCGGCGCTCGCCATATGCGCCGCGATGGTCGGAGCGAGGCAAACCAGCGAGGGATACTACGTCGATCTTGCGATGCTCGACAGCATCTTCGCGATGCTCGCGGTTTCGCATGGTGTGCTTGCGGAAGCGGAAGCCGGCGACGGCGACGCCTATGATTCGCCCTTTTACGCCATCTACGAAACCAAGGACGGCCGGCATCTGGCGCTCGGCGCCATCAGGGCTGAATCGTCGCGGGCGCTATGTCGCGAACTCGGGCGTTCCGAGTTGGCCGAAGCCGGATTTGACACGCCCGAAAAGCACGCGGCGCTGACGGCTTTTCTCCGTGAAGCGTTCAAGAGCGCGCCCGCAAGTGAGTGGATGTCGAGGCTTACCGCCTTGGATATCGAAGCCGCGTTGACCAATTCGCCGCGTGAGGCAGTCGCCGATCCGCAGCTTGTGGCGCGCGCGATGGTGCCGCGCGAATTCGCTCCGGAAATCGGCCACTTCCGTCGAATCGCGACACCGGTGCGCTTTTCCACGCAACCTGCGGAGCCGTCGCCGGCGCCGCGGATTGGACAGCATTCAGAAGAAGTGCTGCTCGAACTCGGCTACTCGGCAGCGGACATCTCGCTTTTGCGGGAACAGGGCGTTATCTAGGCGCGGCTCGCGCCGATTCACGGTTTCGACGCTATCGCCCAGCCCAACGACCCTTCGAGGAATTCCTCGACCTTGAGCACGCGAAATCCCGCCGACTCCAGGTATTCCTTGAAATCCTTTGCGCTGTGCACGACGCCATTGCCCGGCTGGAAGGCCTGCGCGAGCGACAGGAACGCAGCCACCGGCGGACCCGTCCTTTCGCTGTTGAGCATGTAGTCGCAGATGATCATCGCGCCGCCGCTCGGCAGGATGTCATGCGCCTTCTTGACGACGCGATGGGCCGTAGCCGGATCGTAGGCGTGGATATTCCCGCACAGCAGCGCCACATCGGGTCCTGAAGGAAACGGGTCAGCGGTAAAATCGCATCCTACGGTGCGTATGCGCGAAGTGAAGCCTTCCTTTTCGATGAACTCCCGGGCCACGACGCATACGTTTGGAAAATCAAGAACCGTTGCCGTGAGTTGCGGATAGCGCCGGCAGGCTTCGATCGAGTAGACGGCGGAGCCTCCGCCGATGTCCAGGAGATGGCGATAACGGGAAAAATCGAACCTCCGCGCCAGAACCCGCGCGGTCCCTTGTGAACCCGTATAGCCGGCTTCCGTGAGCGCGCGCGCCTCCTTTGGGTCGTTCGCGGTGGCGTAGTATCTGCCGCGTCCGGCCAGGTCTCCGCCCTTCAGAAAATCGGCGACTTTGCCCCACAAGGGATACGACCCTTTTGCGAAGTGCAGCAGGTAATCGCCGAAGTAGGTCGGCTTGCCGCGCACCAGGAAGCGCTCCACGTCGGCGGCGTTCGAGACTATCGCGCCATCGCGTATAACGAGATCGATCGCGGCACACGCCGTGATCAGCTTCTCGGCGCGCTCCTTGGGTACCCCGAGCCGCGACGCAATCTCATCGAGCGAGCGCGGCCCTCCGCTCAACGCGTCAAAGAGCCGAAGCTCGAGCGCGGCCAGGAGCGTGCCCGCGGACATGAACCCGAGGCCCATGTCGTTGAGCCGGCGCGTTGTCAGTCTTTTCCCGTCGTCGTCTGCCGCCATAGGTCTCAAACCCTATCCCTGTTCGGGAATTTTTGGTAACGCAAAGTCTGCAAATACGCGATCGGCACTGGTTTGTCTAAAACGCGACTCCTCAACCGCTTTACAGCACAGCCGAGGATTATGACGCCGCCAAACTCCGAAACACGTACCGTCCTAAATGCGTCCCACTGGGGTGTCTTTTACGCCCGCGTCGAGGCAGGCCGCGTGGTAGAAACGCGCCCGTTCCTCGAACGCATGCCCGCCGCAGCGGCGGACATGATTCGGGCGATTCCGTCGTGGCTGTATTCGGAAAATCGGGTCAAATACCCGATGGTTCGCTCGGGCTATCTGAAGAAAGGCCCAGCCTCCGACCGCAGCGAACGGGGCCGCGGCGATTTCGTCAGGGTTGGATGGGACGAAGCACTCGGGCTCGTTGCCGCGGAACTGGAGCGGGTGAAAGGCGAGTACGGCGCGCAAGGCATTTACGACGGGAGCTACGGATGGGCCAGCGTGGGCAAGCTGCACGACGCTCCGGCGCTGCTCAAGCGAATGCTCGCGCTGCACGGTCCGGTTACCAGCTACACGGGCGACTACAGCACCGGCGCCGCGCAAGTGATCCTCCCTCACGTAACCGGTGAGATCGATACGCGCGGACGCCAGACCTCCTGGACGAGCATCCTCAATCACAGCAATCTGATCGTGCTGTGGGGCAACGAACTGATCACCAACAACGTGATCGGCTACGCCCCGCCCGACCATTGCGTGCTCGGACCGCTCGATGAGCTCAAGACCCGGCGCTCGAAAATTGCGGTGGTCACGATCGATCCGGTCAGGACCGAGACCGCGGAATACGTCGGCTCCGAATGGATTCCGGTGCGTCCCAACACCGACGTTGCCCTGATGCTCGCGCTCGCTCACACGCTTTACGACGAGGGGCTTTACTCCAGGGAATTCATCGACAAGTACACCGTAGGGTTCGAGCGATTCCTCGACTATTTGCTCGGAACAAGCGACGGTCAGGCCAAGACTCCCGAATGGGCGGCTCCCATCACAGGGGTCGAGCCTTCGGCCATCCGCGACCTCGCGCGCAGGATGGCGCGCAGCCGCACGATCCTGATGACGGGCTACGCTTTGCAGCGCCAGGATCATGGCGAGCACGGTTACTGGATGCTGATCACTCTCGCCGCGATGCTGGGCCAGATCGGGCTTCCCGGCGGCGGCTTTGGAACGAGCTTCGGTTACGACCACGGCGGGGCTGTGAACGCGCCGCGCCTGCGCGGGATGATACGCGAGCCGATCCCGCGCATGGGCGTGAGGATTCCGGCGGCCCGAGTGGCGGACATGCTGCTCAACCCCGGAAAGACCATCGATTTCAACGGGCGAACGATCACCTATCCCGATATCAAGATGGTTTACTGGTGTGGCGGCAATCCCCTGCAACACCATCAGGACAAGAATCGCCTCATCGCTGCGTGGCGGCGTCCGCAGACGATCGTGGTTCACGAGATTTTCTGGACCGCGACCGCCCGCCTCGCCGACATCGTTTTGCCGGCCACAACCGCGCTCGAGCGCAACGATATCGAGCAGGTGGTCGCACATCCCGCCCGTTACGCGGTCGCGATGAAAAAGGCGGTCGAGCCCCTTCATGAAGCGCGCAGCGATCTGGATATCTTCACTGAGATCTCGGAGCGCCTCGGCTTCTCGGACCGCTTCACCGAGGGACGCACGGAGCTCGACTGGCTCCGACACTTTTACGACGCCGCGCGAAGCGAGGCCGCGAGCAGAAAGCTCGCGATGCCCGAGTTCGACGAATTTTGGAACGGCGATCAGTACGCGGGATTCCCGGTTGGTGAAACCGCTGAGTACGTGCGTTATGAGGATTTCCGGCGCGATCCGCGCGGATGCCCACTTAAGACACCGTCCGGGAAAATTGAAATCCACTCGAAAACCATCGAAGGTTTCGGCTACGACGACTGCCCCGGACACCCGGCCTGGATCGAACCCCAGGAATGGTTAGGCAGCCCGCAAGCGGAGCGATACCCACTTCATATCCTGTCGCCGCATCCGAAATTCCGTATTCATTCGCAACTTGGCACGACCGCGATTCGTTCGGCCTATGAAGTCGCAGGGCGCGAACCGATCTGGCTGAACTCGCGCGACGCGGCAGCGCGCGGGATCGCCCACGGCGACGTGGTCCGAGTCTTCAACGCCCGCGGGCAGGTGCTCGCCGGAGCGGTGGTGACCGACCGAATTCGGCCCGGGGTGGTCCTCATATGCGAAGGCGGTTGGTACGACCCCGAGCAGCCTGGTGAAATCAACACCCTCGACAAGCACGGCGACGTCAATGTTCTGACCCTGGATAAAGGGTCGTCGAGCATGGCCCAAGCCTGCGCCGCGCATACGGCGCTGGTGGAAGTCGAGAAATACCTGGGGGATATCTCTTCCCAGCCCCATTTCACGACGCCATAACCAACGACTTCGGCCACGCGATGGTGCGAACCGCCACCGTGCGGACCGTTGTTGCGCCGATCGTGCTCGACGGCACCCAGCGCCAGGCGTTCGACAGCTTCTGGATCAGCGATACGCAGGAAGGCTCGCTCTCCTTTTCCGACGCTGCCCGTCCCGATTCGCGTCACGTCTGACGCGGTAAACACAGTATCGGGCGGAAACACGTTCATCCCGTATCCGTTTCTGATCACGCTGCCCACGGACGACGACGTGCAGCCGGGCGGGCCGCGCTTACGATCGACAACGTTGACCGCGCGATAATCACGTCGCTGCGGAATATCGGCGCCACGCCCGCAACGCTGTTGATCGAGATCGTCACTTCTAACACCCCGGACACGGTCGAGTTCTCGTCCGGAAACCTCACCCTTCGGACGTGCAGGGCGACGCCGTATCGGTAACCGGCGTGCTCGGTTTCGAGGACATACTCGCGGAGGGATTTCCCGGGGACTCGGTCAGTCCGTTGACGCTTCCCGGCGTGTTCGTGATGAACCAATGAACCCCGCGCGCGACATAGTCAGTTCGTTCGAGCGCGGCGAGGAGCCGGCGTGGTGCGCACACTATATCGGGCTACCATTCAAATCGCTCGGCCGCGATCGCTCAGGCCTCGATTGCTGGGGGATGGTATACCTCGTGTATCGCGAGGTCTTCGGCCGCGAGGTGCCGCCGTATGCGGCGTACGCGGACGCCTACGATATCGAGGAGGTCGGCGCGCTTATTCGCGGCGAGATAGTCACTCGATGGCACGAGGTGTCGCCGGAGAAGCTGGGCGACGTGATCCTGCTGCGCGTGCGGGGCGAGCCATGCCACGTCGGAGTGGTCGTGGCGCGCGGCAAGTTTCTGCATTCATTCGAGGGTACTCATTCATGCGTGGAGCGCTACGACGGCCTCAAATGGCGCTGCCGCACGATGGGGTTCTATCGCTATGTGGGGTAACGCGCGAAGTGGTGGAAGCCGGATGCACTGTCATGCGGTGAAGGTCCGCGGAGCGCCGCGTGCCGGAATCGTCCT
>JAJYMR010000406.1 GCA_021786815.1 Deltaproteobacteria bacterium | reverse complement strand
GTGGCCGAAGCCGCCCGGCCCTCGCGCGCTGTCTTCAAGCCCTTCGACCTCCCGGATTTCCGCCCGCACGACCGGCGCTATCACCAGTTGGGCTATCCGGTCCGCGCGGTGGATTTCGATCGGGCGGTCGCCCAGATTTATGAGTAGCACTTTTACCTCGCCGCGATAATCCGCGTCGATCGTACCGGGCGCGTTCACCAGCGTAAGCCCTTCGGCTATCGCGCGGCCGCTGCGCGGGCGAACCTGGCCCTCGAATCCCTCGGGTATCTGGATTGCGATACCGGTCGGGACGGCCGCGCGCTCTCCCGGTCGAAGCGTGACCGTCGCGTCCACGTCGGCCATCAGGTCCATCCCGGCCGCGTGCGCGCTCTGATAGGCGGGCAGCGGCAGCAGACTGTTCCTGACTCGCATTACCTTGACAATCGGCGACATTGGAAGCGCGGGCACGCGTGAGGTTTCGGGGCTATCTAAGCCAGATTCAGCAATCACGCGCAACCCGGATGCAACGCTGCCATCGGCTTCGCGGCCAGTCCGCTATTTTCGATCGGCAAATGAAGTCGGGTTTGCGCTTCTAACCCAGGACGGACCAGACGTCAGGGCCGATTTTGCGCCCCTTCAGGTCGCCAAGCATGACCATCGCCATCGCGTCCGGCTGAAAACATCCCGAGGCAATCTCGACGATCTGATCGTTCGTGACCGCCTCGATTCCCGCGCTCAGCTCCTCAAGCGGCACGTCGCGCCGGAAGTAGATTTCGTTGCGCGCGATCCGGTTCATCCTGCTGTCCGTGGACTCCATCCCGAGCAGCATGTTGCCTTTGATCTGGCTCTTGGCGCGTTCGAGTTCCACCGTCGACAGGCCGTCGCGGGCGACCTTGCGCAACTCCTTGAGCGTCACCTCGAGAACCTCGTCAACCCACTCGGGATTGGTCCCGGCGTAAACGGCGAGATAGCCGCAATCGTGACACGCGGCCATGAAGGAATAGATGCTGTAAACGCGGCCGCGCTTTTCGCGCACTTCCTGAAAGAGCCGCGACGACATCCCGCCGCCGAGCGCGGTGTTGAGCACGTAGCCCGCGTAGCGCAGCCGATCCGGTTGGCTGAGCCCCGGCCCGCCGATAACCAGATGCGCCTGCTCGAGCGATTTCTCGTAGTTCAGGATGTTCGGATGGGTTCGTGGCGCGCTGACGCTATCGACCCTGCCGTCGCTCTGTATCGAGCCGAAATAGCGATTACACGCCGCGACCAGCTTGTCGTGATCGACCTGGCCCGCCGCGGCGATAAAGATTCGCCCCGCCTTGTAACGCTCGGACATGAAGGAAACGACCGCGTCGCGATCGAACGAATTGACCGTCTCGGGCGAGCCGAAAATCGGCAGCGCAAGCGGATGCCCTTCCCAGAAGTACAGGCTGAAGAGGTCGTGGATGAAGTCGTCGGGCGTGTCCTCGGCCTGGGAAATCTCCTGGATAACGACCTGGCGCTCGCGCACTATCTCGGCTGGGTCGAAAATCGACTCAAGGAAGATGTCGGCAAGCAGGTCCGCCGCGAGCATCAGATGCTCGCCCAGGACCTTGGCGTAGTAGCAGGTGTATTCCTTGCCGGTGAAGGCGTTCAGGACGCCGCCGATGGAATCCATCTCCTCGGCTATCTGCGCGGCGGTGCGCTTTTTGGTTCCCTTGAAGAGGAGATGCTCGATAAAGTGCGAGACCCCGTTCTGGCGCGCCGTCTCGTAGCGGGAACCGTTCTCCACCCAAATCCCGATGGTCGCCGAGACCATCTGCGGCATCGCCTCGGTCAGCACCCGGATGCCGTTGGGAAGGACGCTCTTGCGCATCATCGGGGCTTTACTGTTCCTTCTTTTGCGCCAGTTCCTGCATCGCCTCGCGCAGCGAAAGCCGAATCTTGCCGGTGCGGTCAACGTCGAGCACCTTGACCATCACCTCGTCGCCTTCCTTGACGACGTCCTCGACCCGGCGCACCCGCTGGTCGGAAAGCTGGGAGATGTGCAGCAGGCCGTCGGTTCCGGGCAGTATCTCGACAAAGGCGCCGAAATCGACGATCCGGACCACCTTGCCCTTGTAAATCTTGCCGACTTCGGGCTCGGCCGTGATTCCCTGGATCAGTTCGATCGCCCTATCCATCGCGGCGCCCTCGGTCGAGGCAACCAGCACCGTGCCGTCGTTCTCGACGTCGATTTTGCAGCCCGTCTCCTCGACGATGCTGCGGATCACCTTGCCGCCCGGGCCAATCAGGTCGCGAATCTTGTCGGGCTTAATGTGAAGCGTCACGATTCGCGGCGCGTATGCGGAAATCTCCTTGCGCGGCGTCGAGAGCGCCTTCTGCATCACGCCCAGGATGAACATCCGGGCGTCGCGCGCCTGCATGAGCGCCCGATGCATCACGTCGCGCGTGATTCCGCCGACCTTGTTGTCCATCTGGATTGCGGTCACCCCGGTGGAAGTTCCCGCGACCTTGAAGTCCATGTCGCCGAGATGGTCTTCGTCGCCCAGGATGTCGGTCAGGACGCGCACCTGCTCGCCTTCCTTGACCAGACCCATCGCGATTCCGGCCACTGCGGCCTTGACCGGCACACCCGCATCCATCAGCGCAAGGCTGCCGCCGCACACCGTCGCCATCGAGCTGCTCCCGTTCGATTCGAGCACCTCCGAAACGACCCGGATGGTGTACGGAAACTCCTCTTCGCTCGGCAGCACCGGCACGAGCGCCCGCTCGGCGAGCGCGCCATGTCCGATTTCGCGGCGCGAAGGGCCGCGCAGAAACTTCACCTCGCCGGTCGAAAACGGCGGGAAGTTGTAATGGAGCATGAATTTTTTGTAGCGCTCACCCAAAAGCGCATCGATCTTCTGCTCGTCCGACGAGGTTCCGAGCGTCGCGGTCGCCAGCACCTGCGTCTCGCCGCGCGTGAACAGGGCCGAGCCGTGGGTGCGCGGAAGCACCTGGACCTGCGCGCTCAGCGGGCGAATCTCGGTCGATTTGCGGTCGTCGATACGCTTGTCGCCCTCGACAATCGCGAGCCGCACCTGCTGGCGGATCAGGTACTCGCAGGCAGCGTCGATTTCCGTGGAGCGGTCGGGAAAGCGCTCGGCCAGTCCCAGCACCGCCTTCTCGACCGCGGCGTGCATCGCCTCGCGCCGCGCCTTCTTGTCCGGAACCACAACCGCTGTCTCTATATCGTGCCCAGCGTACTCGCGTACGGCCGCGAGCAGTTCCTGGTCGAGCACCTTGGGCGCAAACTCACGCTTGGACTTGCCCACCAGCCGCCGCAGCTCCTGCTGCATCTCGAACAGCGGCGCCATCTCCTCGTGCGCCTTGAAGATCGCTTCGAGGACCGCATCCTCCTCGACGATTCGCGCACCCCCTTCGAGCATCACGATAGCGTCGGGCTTGGCGGCCACGACCAGCGCCACATCACTCTTGTCGACTTCACCGAGCAGAGGGTTGACGGTGACATTCCCGTCAAGCCGCCCCATCCTGACTGCGGCGACCGGCCCGTCATGCGGTATGTCGGAAATATGGAGCGCCGCGGAGGCGGCGAGAATCGACAGGATGTCCGGGTCGTTGTCGCGATCTGCGGACAGCACGGTCACGATAATTTGGGTTTCCCGGTCGTAGCCCTTGGGAAACAGCGGGCGCATCGAGCGGTCGATGAGCCGCGAGGTCAGGATTTCCTTCTCGGAAGGCCTTCCCTCGCGCTTGAAGAATCCGCCGGGAATTTTCCCGGCGGCAAAGGTCTTTTCCTGGTAGTCAACCGTCAGCGGCAGGAAGTCCACCTGCGGCCGCGCCTCGTAGGCCGACACCACCGTGGCCAGCACCATCGTCTCGCCGTACTGCGCGAGCACCGCGCCATGCGACTGCTTGGCGAACCGGCCGGTTTCGAGCGAAAGCGGACGCCCCGCGAATTCAATTTCGAGCTTTCTGTACATTTGGATACACCCGAGGAAGGTGATGCGGCCGCCGAACAACAGCCGCGCGGCAAAACCCTGAGCGGGAACGACCCGGCATCTTCGGGTTCGGCCGAACGACACTCCCGCGTCCCAAAGCGGCCGGAACGCGGCAATGCGGCCTACCTCCGGATGCCGAGCTTCTCGATCAGCCCTCGATAGCGGGCGAAATCTCGCGAGCGGAGGTAATCAAGCAGGCGGCGTCGCTGTCCCACCAGGCGAAGCAGACCACGCCGTGAATGATGATCCTTCTTGTGCGTGGTAAGGTGCTGCGTGAGCTGCTCGATACGGCCCGTAAGCAGCGCAACCTGCACCTCGGGCGAACCGCTGTCCTTGGGGTTGCGCGCGTAAGCTTGAATGTATTCCCGCTTGCGGGAGACCGGGAGAGGCATCAGGAGTCTTTCTCTTCCTTCTCTTCCTTGTTGTCGGACGAGGGTAACAGACGGCTCGCGAGCAGTAAAGTATGCCCTCGTTCGAGCGATTCACGCCGCAGCCCTGGCTTGGGTCAGTTTGCGCCCTATTTCGCCGAAAACACGCGAACTATCGCCGCCGTCGCCCGGGAGGTCGCCTTCGCCACCGCAACCAGTCGCCCCTCCCGCAGCACTTTGAACATCTCCGCGCCCGCCGGCACCATCCCGTCGAGCGCTCGAGCGTCGCCGTTTCGAAGCCGCGCTTCGCTTCGCTCGTCGATCGCGACTTCCGGCATCCCGAAAAGCGCGTCGCGCAGCGAGATAACCCTGATTTCCGTCCGCGCCGCCAGCCCGACCACGGCGTCATCGAGCGAAATCGCGTCCTTGAGATGGAACGGGCCGTTGCGCAGTCGCCTCAATTCGAAAAGATGTCCTACGGTTCCAAGCGCAACTCCGATATCCCGCGCAAGCGAGCGCGCGTACGTGCCCGGCGAGCATACGGCGCAAAACCGAATCACGTCAGGCGCTTCGACCGCAAGCGAGATACGCTTGATCTCGACCGTGCGGGGCGGCGGCGGCTCAACGTCAAGGCCCTTGCGCGCAAGCTCGTAAAGGCGCACTCCCTGGCGCTTGAGCGCCGAAAATACGGGAGGGATCTGCTCGATTCGCCCGCTGAAGCGGCCTTCCACCGCGCGCAGAGCGTCCTCGCTAACGGCGGGAACCGGAGCCTCGCGCACGATCTTTCCGTCGCGATCCAGAGTGTCAGTCTCCTGGCCGAGCCGTATCAGCCCTTCGTATTCCTTGTCGCCGCCTTCCAGCAGTGGCGCGAGCTTGGTCGCCTCGCCAATCAAAATCGGCAGCACTCCGGTAGCGAAGGGATCGAGCGTGCCGAGATGTCCGACACGAGCCGGTTTGACCCAGGCCTTGATGCGGCGCACGACCTCGGCCGAGGTGATGCCGGCCGGTTTGTCGATCAAAATTATTCCTTGCATAACAGGCAGGGCACGAACTTAGCGGATAAACTCCGCCAGATTAAGATTGAAACGATAACGGGGTGGGCGGGGAGTGGAATTTCCCTTTTGGGGCCGGGGGTCCACTCCCCGCCGCTTGTGGGGGGAGGTGAGTCTCTTTTCTCAGCCGCTGCCCGGAGATGGCCTCGAGATTGCCGCTTTCCGGTTCCGCCCATTGGCCGCTTCGCGGCTCGCTTCAAGCCGCAATCGCCAGGTTAGAGCAAGCAACAGCGCGTGGCATTCATCTCTCGAGGCTGCGCAGTTTTCATCAACCAACCGTTCGGTCGAAATCTTTCTTAGACCCTTATCCCGTAGTCCGCAAGGGCAACGAGCGAGAATTGCAAACAGGGTCAGTAAGCGCAGAAAGGACTGGGGAGAACCGGCTCGAACTATCGGCTGTGCGCGCGTGTCATTGCTCGCGCCGATCGCGGCGCAGTAATTCCTCGATCCGGGCCGCGCGCTCGATTCCGGGATCGTACTGGAAGTCGAGTTCAGGCGTGTAGCGCAGGTTGAGGGCCTGTCCGATCTCGCGGCGGATGAACCCTCTGGCGCTCTTGAATCCGGCGAGCGCAAGGTCCCCGCGCGCCGCGCCTTCGAGATGGGAAAAGAACACGCGCCCGTGGCGCAGATCGTCGTCCATCTCCACGCGCGTCAGGGTTACGCCGCGAAGACGCGGGTCCTTGATGTCGCGCGTGAGGATCTCGGAGAGTTCGCGCAGTACGAGTTCCGCAACCCGTTCGGGCCGTCTGGCTTCGCTCAAGGCAACAACTCCAGCCACTGGCGGCGTTTGGCCGAGGATCGGGCAGCAGCGCCCGCTTCAGCAGTTGATCAGTTCGAGGCTCTCCTCGCCCAATGGCGCGAGCCCCAGTCTCTCGATGAAATTGACCACTTCGCGCAGCGCTGAATCAACAAAGGCGCGATCGGTTCCGACCTGGCAAATGCCGAGTTCGGCGCGCTGCCACAGGTCATGTCCGTCGGCTTCGGCTATCGAGACGTTGAACTTGTTGCGCACGCGGTCCTTTATGGCGCGAAGAACCTGGCGTTTGCCCTTGAGCGAATGGTTCTCAGGCAGAAACAGGGTGAGCCGCAAAACACCGACGACCATGGGACCGCCCCTCCCGAAAACGGTGAGCGAGGCCCAGCGCTTGCCGGGCCCGCTTTACCCACATCAGGTGTGGAGCTGTTTCTCCACCGATCCCTGCCCGCGCATCGCCGCCGACTTCGCGGGCTCGAGCTTGCGCAATACCGTTTCGAGTTCGTAGGTCTCGATCACGTCGCCCGGCTTGATGTCGTTGAAGTTATCGAGCCCGATACCGCACTCGTAACCGGCTTGGACCTCGCGCGCGTCGTCCTTGAAGCGCTTGAGCGAGCCGATCTTCCCTTCGTGGACCACGCGGCCGTCGCGCACCAGTCTCGCACTTCCGCCACGGACCACCTTGCCGTCCAGCACCATCGAACCCGCGACGGTACCACCCGGCACCGTGAAGACCTTGCGGACTTCCGCGCGGCCGAGGGCCTTTTCGCGATAGGTCGGCGCCAACAGGCCCTCCATCGCTTCGCGGATGTCGTCGATAGCCTCGTAGATGACCGTGTAGAGGCGGACCTCGACGCCTTCGCTTTCCGCCAACTGGGCGGCTTTCAGCTCGGGCCTTACGTTGAAGCCGACGATGATCGCCTTGGACGCGGAAGCCAGGGTGACGTCGGTCTCGGAAATCGCGCCCGCGGAGCCGTGCAGCACCTGGAGCTTGACCTCCGCCGTGGACAGCCGCTCGAGCGCGTTCTGAAGAGCTTCGACCGAGCCTTGAACGTCGCCCTTGATAATGACCTTGAGTTCCTTGATCTCGCCCGCGCGCATCCGCTCGCTCAGATCCTCGAGCGAAACGCGGCTGGTCTTCTGAAGTTCGCCTTCGCGCCGTTTCGAACGGCGATATTCGGCGACCTGACGCGCCTTGGACTCCTCGGCTACCGCGACGAACTGGGTTCCGGGCTCCGGCACTTCCGAAAGGCCGAAGATCTCGACCGGAGTCGAAGGACCGGCTTCGGTAACCCGCTGCCCAAGATGGTTCATCATCGCGCGCACGCGCCCGTACGAGACACCGCATACGAACGGGTCGCCCTGATGGAGCGTGCCTTCCTGGATCAGGATCGTGGCAACCGGGCCGCGTCCGCGGTCGAGCTGCGACTCGACAACCGTTGCACGCGCGGTGCGCTCCGGGTTTGCCTTGAGCTCCATCAATTCGGCCTGGAGCAGGATCATCTCGAGCAGCCGGTCGATACCCTCGCCGGTGCGCGCCGAGACCGGCACCGTAATCGTGTCGCCGCCGTAGTCTTCGGGAACCAGGGCGATCTCGGTGAGTTTCTGCTTGACCCGATCCACGTTGGCGTCGGGCAGATCGATTTTGTTAATCGCGACGATAATCGGGACGCCCGCCGCACGCGCATGGTTGACCGCCTCGGCCGTCTGCGGCATCACGCCCTCGTTGGCCGCAACCACCAGGACGACGATATCGGTAACCTTGGCGCCGCGCGCCCTCATCGAGGTGAACGCCTCGTGGCCCGGCGTATCCACGAAGGTGATCGAACGGCCGTTCGCCTCCACCGTGTAGGCGCCGATATGCTGCGTGATTCCGCCGAATTCCTCCGCGGTCACGCGGGTATGGCGGATGGCGTCGAGCAGCGAGGTCTTGCCGTGGTCGACGTGACCCATGACCGTGACCACCGGCGGACGCGGCATCGCCTCGCCCTTGACCTGCTCTTCCTCCTCGATCGACTGTTCGACGTCGAAGGCAACGTTCTCGACCGTGTAGCCGAACTCACCCGCGAGCAGTGAGGCGGTGTCAACGTCGAGCACCTGGTTCACGGTCGCCATCTGGCCGAGACGCATCAGTTGCTTGATCAAGTCGCCGGCCTTGACGCCCATCGAGCGCCCAAGATCGCCGACCGTGACGCCCTCGGTGATTCGAACCACGCGCTTGGAGGCCTTGGGCGTGGTGATTTCGGTTCGCCTCTGTTCCTTGCCGGGGAGCGCCCTGCGCTTCTTCGGGACACGCAGGCCGCGCATCTCGCGCTCGGCGAGGAAATCCCCGGAATCCTTCTTTACGACCTTCTTCTTCTTGAGCGCGCGTCCCGGTCCGCCCGGTTTCACCGCGCCCGGCGCCGGAGGCATCTGCTCCGGCGGCACAGCCGACGGAGCGCCACCGAATCTCGGGCCCTGAGCCGGACGCTGCTGTTGCACCGGCCGAACTGCGGGAGCGGCCGGACGGGGCGGCGGTGCCGGCTTGGCTTTCAGGTCGATCTTTCCCAGCACCTTGGGGCCGCGCTGTCCGTCATCGAGCGTCGGCGCGGACGGATGCGCCCCGCGGGTCAGGTCTATCGTTCCACGCTCGCTGATAGGCCGGGCCGGGGTCTCCGTTCGCAAAGGCCTTGGCCTTCGCAATTCTTCCCTGGGCATCACGCGGACCGGCTCGCGCCGTGTAACTCCGCCCTCGAACTTGCGCTCCGGCGCGACGGCCGGGGCCAATGACGGCTTGCTCTCGACAGCGGGGCTGGTCCGAGGGGCAGCCTTGGCTTCGGGAGCAACGACCTCGGGCTGGGGCTTTGGTTGTTCCGCCGCTGGGGCAGGTGCGGCTGAAGGAATTTCGGACGCGGGTGAAGGCGCTTGCCACTCGGCTTCGAGCAGCGCTGGGGTTTCCATCTCGAGCTTGGGACTTTCTTCGAAGATCGGAGCTACGAACGGCGCTTCGACAGGCTCCTGTGCCTCGAACCTGAATACTGCGGGAGCCTCGCCGGCAGGGCTCTCGGGTGAACCAGCCGGCGCTTCGGCGTGGCGGCGACGCATCACGGTCGCCGTCAGGCGCTTTTCAACAACCGTCCCGGCACTTGTTTCTACGACTTTTTCTCGACGCAAAAGGGCATCACGATGGGCCTGCTGGTCAAGATCTGACTTGACCCGCTCGGCCTCGTCGGGGGCAAGCAGGCTCGCTTCCGAATGGGCATGCGCAAGCTTGAGGCGCTCGCAACTGGCGAGCACTTCCTCAACCGAGGCGTTCCATTCACTGGCGAGAGTTTTGATGCGTTTTCGGGCCATCTATATTATTGTATGCATCCTTTGCCGCCCTATCCAGCAGTCGGCCTATTTCTTCGGAGATCCTGAGCCTTTCCGGGCGGTCCAATCTTATCTTGAGCGAACGTAATTCTTTCGCCTTTGAGGCCGCGAACTTCCGCACGCACTCGACGTCGCGGTGGAGATAGCCGCCGCGCCCAAGGGCTCTCCCTTCGGGATCCGCGACCACTTTCCCTTCCTGCGCCGCAATCCGAATCATCGCCGCCTTGGCGCCGCGTCCAGCGCATCCCAGGCAAGTGCGTTGCGGCTCATAGCTCCTTCTCGGCATCGCCGCCCGACGCCTCCTGGCTCGCGGCCGGCTCGTCGGCCATAGCCGGCGCCTGCTCCGCCTCCGCGGATTCGGTTGCCGCCGCCGCTGCGGCAGCCTTGCTTTCCTCCTCGGCTTTCTTCTTCGCGACGTGCTCGCGCGCGGCCTGAATCAACTGATGGGCCCGTTCGCGGCTGATACCTTCGACGTCGAACGAGGATTCGTCGGCCTCGGCAAGCTGCTCGGCGGAGCGGAATCCGAGCTGGAAAAGGAGTTCCGCGTTGATGTCGCCGATGCCGGGTATCGCGTTGAGCGACGCGCGGGCGGCGCGCGCCTCTTCCTCGGCTTCGCTGTCGCTGCGCACGTCGAGCTTCCATCCGGTGAGCCGATGGGCTAGCCGGACGTTCTGTCCACGCTTGCCGATCGCGAGCGAAAGCTGGTCGTCGGGAACGATCACCTCCATGCCGTGCTCGTCTTCGTCGATTATGACCTTGGAAACCTTGGCGGGAGCAAGCGCCCGGCAGACCAGTTCGGCCTGGTCGTCGGTCCATGGCACGATGTCGATTTTTTCGCCGCGCAGTTCCTGCACCACCGACTGCACCCGCGTGCCCTTCATCCCGACGCACGCACCGACCGGGTCAACGTCGCTATCCTTGGAGTAAACGGCGACCTTGGCGCGTCCGCCGGGTTCGCGCGCGCACTGGCGGATTTCCACGATGCCCTCGTACATTTCGGGCACTTCCTGCTCAAACAGCTTGATCAGGAACTCGTTGGATGTGCGCGACAGGACAATCGACAGGCCTTTTTCGGAAAGCTCGACTTCGGTGATGAGCGCGCGGATCCGGTCGCCCTGCCGATAGCGTTCGTGCGGGATCTGTTCCTTTTCGGGAAGGATTGCCTCGGTGCGGCCGAGGTTCACGATCATGTTCTTGCGCTCGAAGCGCTGAACGATACCCGAGACGATCTCGCTGCGGCGATCCTTGAACTCGTTGTATATCTGCTTTCGCTCGGCGTCGCGGATGTGCTGGATGAGATTCTGCTTGGCGGCCTGGGCGGCGATTCGCCCCATCGTGGCCGTATCGAGCTTGATCAGGATCTCATCGCCGACCTGCGCGTCGGGATCGTATTTTGCGCGGGCCTCCTCAAGGTCGGCCTCGGAAAACGGACTCGCGACCTTCTCGACAACCGTCTTGATCTCGAACAGCTCAATCTCGCCAAGCTCGGTGTTGTAGCGCGACTCGATTCTGCGGTCGGGACCAAAGGTTCGCCGTGCGGCCGAGTGCATCATCTCCTCGACGGCGTTGATAACGATCGATTTATCGATCCCTTTTTCCTTTGAAACCTGTTCGATGACCCGGTTCAGATCGACCTGCATATCACCTCCCCGGGCTGGTAGACGACGCCGCCTCGGGGATTTGCCCGATTCGCGGCCGTCAGCGGCGCAGCCTCAGTCATCAAAGACGTGTTCGTAATTCGCCCCTTGTATCTCACCAAATGCGACAGCCTGACGCTGTTTGCTGGTCTCATCGTCGACCTCGATGCCGGTTGGAGTTACCGAGACAAGCGTCCCGAGCAACGTCTTCTGGCCGTCACGCGCGTTGAACAGCCGGATTTTGACCCGCCGTCCGCGATGGGCCTCGAAGTGCTCCAGTTTGGCCAAAGGACGATTAATCCCAGGCGAGGCCACCTCCAGCGTGTAACGCCCTTCGATCGGGTCGTACACGTCCAACAAATCGCTCAAAATGTGGCTCAATCGCTCCAGGTCGTCCAGGCTGATTCCTCCCCCGGGCCTGTCAACCAGGAGCCGTAGTAACGAGCTTCGCGGTCCCTTTCGGAACTCCACGAAGACCACTTCGTACCCCTGCCGCTCGACGTGAGGCTCAAGCAAGTCCATCACTTTGCGAGCGACCGGACTAAGCGTCAGCACTATCACCGGCTCAAACCTCGGCCACCGCCTTTCCCACCCGGCAAGACTGGCAGCGGCCTGCGTGCCGGAATACCCGTCAATAAAGCCAACAAAAAAGTGGGCACGAGCCCACGCCATCAGAGGGTATCATCGGCTGTGCCCGTTCAGCAAGCCGGTCAGCGCCGAAAAAGCTGCGCATCTTATTGCGGCCTGCCTTTGGCCAAGAACCGCAGAAATGCGGGCACGCAGGCGCACTTGGGCCTGTCGCCCTTGGCTCGTAAATTTCAATCGGCTATCAAGAATACACCCCCTTCCGACCTCGTTCTCCTGCCCGGAAGACGATCAGCGATCTCGTGCTCCAGCAAGGATAACGCAAGGAAAGCCCTCCAAGTTGCAGATTCGAAAGTTGTTCCTCTTGTTACTGCCGCTGGCTGTCGTTGCCTCTACGGCGACCACCGTCACGGCCGGGACTTCATCCGTATCGCCCTCCGCTGAGTTCGAGCAGACGCTCAAGGCGCGCGGTCTTCTCGCGCCCGCTCCGTCGCAAAAAGTCGTCGAGACCATCGCACCGCCGGCCTCGGCCGAAGTGGACGAGCGGGTTCAAGCCGATTCGAAAACCGGCGTCGAGCTGAGCCGCATCAAGTCCTGGGACGAAACCGACGACGGCAACCTGCTCCACGTCGAGATGACCACGCTGCCGAAAAACCAGCACACCGTCGCCTTTTGGGTCCTTCCCAAGGGTTCTCCGGGATGCGCGATGTTCGGATGGACGATGTACGACGCGGCGGGCCGGGCGCTAAAGAGCACGTTCTGGCGCAACGATCCCGCCCTGCGTATCGCGGGCGCGGCCAGGTTTCCGTCCGACCTGTATCCCGACGCGGTTCCACCCGTCGCTTTCGTCCGGGTGTTGGGCTCGATGCGCGACGGGGCCACGGGCGAGCTAAACCAGCAAATCTCGCCCTACGGCTACGTGGGACAGAACGTACGTGTCGAAAGCGTCCAGCGGGTGACCGTTCCAGCGGGCACCTTTTCAGCCTTCAAGGTGACGACGACGCCTGACGTGAGCACGCTGATGCGGTCGTGGCCGGGGTTCGTGCTGAGCGTGGTCAACAGGTTCGTTCCGAGCAGCACCTATTATTTCGATTCCCGCGCGCCCTACCGGATGCTCAAGCAGGAAGGGACGATTGCGGCGGGAGGACCAGAGGTCATCACCGAGCTTGTGCGGTTCTACGCGGCGGGAGTGCGCGCGGAAAACACCGTCGTGAGCTCGCCGTCCGAGCCGTCACGCGCGCGATAAATCCCGGAAAATAAAAAGGGGTGGCTCAGCCACCCCTCTCGCTCCCTGACTGCTTCGAAATCTCTATTCCTCGTCTTCGCGAAGCCGCGACAGAACCGACAGGTCTTCGAGCGTCGTCACGTCACCCAAGGTCTTGTCACCCGAGGCTATCTGCCTGAGCAGCCGACGCATTATCTTGCCGCTTCGCGTCTTCGGCAGCGCGTCGCTGAACCGGATCTCGTCAGGACGGGCCAGCGCGCCGATCTCCTTGACGACGTGCTGGCGCAACTCGTCTTTCAGCCGCTCGTCGCCCTTTCGCCCGCTTTCAAGGGTAACGAACGCCATGATTCCCTGCCCTTTGAGCTCGTCGGGACGTCCCACTACTGCGGCCTCGGCAACCGTCGGATGGGAAACGAGCGCGCTTTCGACTTCCATCGTGCTCAGGCGATGGCCCGAGACGTTGATAACGTCGTCAACCCTGCCCATCACCCAGAAATAGCCGTCCTCGTCGCGGCGCGCGCCGTCGCCGGTGAAGTACATCCCGTCTATCTGGCTGAAGTACGCCTGCTTGTAGCGCTCGGGATCGCGAAAAATCGTCCGCAGCATCCCGGGCCACGGCCGTTTGACCACCAGGAAGCCGCCCTGGTTGGGCCCGACCGGCTTGCCTTCGCGGGTAACCACTTCGGCCGAGATTCCGGGCAGCGGCCGGGTGGCGGAACCGGGTTTCGTCGCAATAGCACCGGGCACGGGGCTGATCATGATTCCGCCGGTCTCGGTCTGCCACCAGGTATCGACGATCGGGCATCGCTCGCCGCCGATCATGCGGTTGTACCAGACCCATGCCTCGGGATTTATCGGCTCGCCGACCGTACCGAGCAGTCGCAGGCTCGAAAGGTCATGCTTCTTGACCCACGAATCGCCCCATTTGATGAAGGTCCGGATCGCGGTCGGCGCGGTATAAAAGATGCTGACGCGGTACTTCTCGATTATCTGCCAGAAGCGATCGTTTTCCGGAAAATTGGGCGCGCCTTCGTACATCACGACCGTCGCGCCCGCTGCCAGCGGCCCGTAAACCGTATAGCTGTGGCCGGTGACCCATCCGATATCCGCCGTGCACCAGTAGATGTCGTCCTCCTTGAGGTCGAACACCCATCGCATCGTCGAAATCGTGTGCACCAGGTAGCCGCCGGTGGTATGCAACACGCCCTTGGGCCGGCCGGTCGTGCCCGAGGTGTACAGCGTGTAGAGCGGATGCTCGGAGTCGACCCGCGCGGGCTCGCATTTCGGGCTCTGCTGCGGCACGACCTCGTCCCACCAGAAATCGCGCCCGCGGCGCATCTCAACCTTGCTGCCGACGCGCTTGAGCACGAGGCACTTGCGCACCGTCGTCGCGCGCTTGAGCGCCTCGTCAACGTTGCGCTTGAGTTCCACCACCTGTCCGCGGCGCCATCCGCCATCCGCCGTGATGACAAGCTTGGCCTCCGCATCGTCGATACGCTCGGCGAGCGCCTCGGCCGAGAAGCCGGCGAAGACCACCGAGTGAATCGCGCCGATCCGTGCGCACGCAAGCATCGCAATCGCCGCCTCGGGAACGAGGGGCAGGTAGATGGCGACGCGATCGCCCGTCTCAACGCCAAGACTCTTAAGCGCGTTGGCGCATCGCCCGACCTCGTCGGCCAGCATCTGGTACGTCAGAACGCGCGAATCGCCGGGCTCTCCCTCCCAGATAATCGCCGCCTTGTTGCGGCGCGGACCTGAAAGATGGCGATCAAGGCAGTTGTAGGCGGCGTTCACCTCGGCCCCGAGGAACCATTTGGCGAACGGAAAGTTCCATTCCAGGACCTTGTCGAACGGCTTGAACCAGGAAATCTCCTTTGCGCATTCGGCCCAGAATCCCTCGGGATCCTGCTCCGCGCGCCGGCACATCTCCTCGTACTCGGCCAGACTCTTGATCCACGCGCGGCTCGAGAATTCGCGGCTAGGCGGAAATTTGCGCCCCTCGTTCAGAATCGATTCGATATCCGCCGTCTGATTCGAGGCCATCGCCTAGATCCTCCCGCGTGCTTCGCGCGTCTTGAGACTCAGGTAAAGCGTCGCAGCATCACCGATGTCGCGGCGATTGGAGCGCAACTCGCGAAGACGCCCGAGAAGCTCGCCCTCGATTCCGGGCGCGAACTCAGCCGCTATCTCGACGGCGCGCGCCGCCCATCTGAGCGCCACCCTGCCCTCGAGCCCGCCGAAATCGTCGAAGAACCAGGCGCAACTGGTAAGCGCCGACTGGCCCGCCCGGACCATCTCGAAAAGCCGCATCAGGCGCTCGCGTTTGTGCTCGTCGGTCACCTTGTGCCGCGTGAAAAACTCCTCCTGCACGGCAGGATTCGGATCGATGAACAGCAGTACCGACTCTCTCAAAGCATCGCCCGGCTTCTCGACCATCGGCGGCGCGAACCGGTCATAGACTTCGTTCGTGTGGTTTTTCACGAACTCCATCGCGTCGAAAAACGGCGCGCGCCACGCTTGCATGGTTTCCGGATCGATCCGGCATCCGCAATCCGAGCGCCATCGCTCGATTCCGTGCGCACAGCTCCACGAACTCGGCCCGTTGATCTCGAAGGAGCCAGCGGCCGGATGCGCGGCGAGGTAGGCGGAGCAGTTGGTCACGACCACGTCGTCGCGCCGCCCGAGCGCCATCATCGCGCGGGCAAGCTCGGCTGCGCCGCTTCGCTTGTGATGGCCGAAAGTCTCGCCGTCGGTCGCGACAAGCAGCGCCCCGCCGGGTTCAAGCTCGAGTGCGGCCTGGGCAAGCCTTTCGGCAAGCGCCGCTCCGTCTTCCAGGCCGTCGCCAAACGAAATCAAGGCCGAAAGCGCGCGATCGAACCGAAAGACGGCGAGCGTGCGCTCGCCGCGCCGCCACAGGAACGGCCCGGCCGAGCGCTGTTTCGCTTCCGGACCGCGAAAGACGCCTTGGTCGTCGCCGAGGATCGTGAACTTGAGCCCTTCCGCCGCGAGCGCATCCAACGTGTCCTCGTCAGCGGCGCATTCGGGAATCCACATCCCTTCCGGACGCCTGCCGAAGCGGAAGACGAAGTCGTCGATTCCCCATGCAACCTGCAACTCGCGGTCGCGCGGATGGAGCAGCGGGAGAATCGAATGGCTGTACGCCTGCGCGATCGCGTTACCGCGCCCGTCGTGACGGTTCGCGCCAAGCTCGTCGCCGCGCCTGAAGGCCCGATAGGCGGTCTTGCCGTGGCGCTCGAGCCACGAGGCCAATGTCGGCCCGAGGTCGAAATTCAGCAGTTCGTAGTTGTTACGGACGTGAACGACCGTGCCCTCCATGACGTGGGCGTGGGCGTTGGCCGTGTAGCACTCGCTCAGGATTCGCTCGTTCCAGTTGGAAAACGGAGCCGCGCCGTACTCGGCGCTGATAAGGCCGGTCCAGGGGCTTTCACGCGGCGGCTGATAGAAATGTCCGTGAATTATGATGTAACGCGGTTCGACCATTGCAGGAAACACTCCACCACTCGGGGGTCGGGGCTGCTTCAGCCACTCCGGCGGCGTTATCTACGCTTTCACCGACCATTGTTTGGCGCAATTCCCCCGACTTATCAAGGAACCGCGCCGCCGATGCCGATTCGTTCCCGAGCGCCCATCGGAACCGCACCCCTTCTGAAACAAACGATGCCGGAGGGGTAAACCTCCGGCATCGCATGTTCTGAAAGCGATTTTGGTGAGCCGCCCGCGACCAATCGCACGCGGCCACAGACGTGGATCAGGCGCAGGCGGCCGCGAACGAGCCCTTGATAGCGGCCTCGCCCTTCTGGTTGACGACCTCGAGATCGCCTTCGATTATCTTCTCGCCGTTCTTTTCGGTCTTGTTGGTAACCTTGCCGCGGCAGGTAACCGTGTCGCCCGGCCATACGCGCGTCGCAAACCGGACCTTGAAGTTGCGGACCTGTCCGACCCCTGCGTAATCCGTCAGCGCCTTGGAAAGCAGCCCTGCGGTGAACATCCCCTGCGCGAAGACGGTCGGAATCCCCGCCGCCTCGACGAAAGTCTGGTCGTAGTGGAGCGGGACGAAATCGCCGGAAGCACCCGCGTAGCGGACGAAATCCGGACGGGTGACCCCTTCAACGACAAACGCGGGAATTTCATCCCCGACTTTAACCTGATCGAATTTGAGCTTTGCCGGCATCGCAATCTCTCCTGCGGCCCGTCGCCGCGGTTTCCGAACCCGTCAGCTGGCTTTGACCGCCTGCCCGGTTTCGATAAGCGTCGAACGCGCGATCGCCGCCTTCTCGCCTTTCTGGTTGGTGTATTCGGTCTCGACCACGAGAAACCGCATCTTGCCGCCGCGTCCGCCCTCTTTTTCGAACATGTTCGCGACCCGCGCGACTCCGGTCAGCACGTCGCCGACCATGATCGGCCTTAGCAGTTCGAACTCCTGCTCGCCGTGCAGGATACGGCGAAGGTCGAAACCGCCCATCCCGGGGCTCGACTGCTCGTCCTGCCAGAAGGCGGCGGTCTGCAGGAACGTGACCGGGACCGGAATTCCGCCGCATTCCTTTTTGGCCAGTTCCGGATCGAAATAGAGCGGGTTGGGATCCTTGATGGCGCGGGCGAACTCGCGCACCTTGCTCCATTCGATCGGAATTTTGAAGGGTTTGCCTGTCTTGCCAACGATGCTCTGGTCAGCCATCGATTCAACCTCTTCGGTTAGCGCGCGCTACAGTCCGATCAGACTCGCCACCTGCTCGCGATTGGAACTCGCGTCGCCGAAGGTGAACTCCGAGGACTTGGCGCGTTTGAAATAGAGATGCATGTCGTGCTCCCAGGTGAACCCGATTCCGCCATGCACCTGGATACCCTCGTTCGCCGTGCACCGGAACGCGTCGGAAGCCGTGGCCTTGGCGGTCGCTGCGGCGAGCGGCGCCTCGGCGACCTCGTTGGTAACCGCCCACGCCGCGTAATAGACGACCGATTTGGCGCTTTCGACGTCGAGCAGCATATTGGCGCACTTGTGCTGAACGGCTTGGAAGCTCCCGACCGGGCGGCCGAACTGGACGCGAATCTTGGCGTATTCGGTCGCCGTCTCGAGCACCTTCTGCGCCGCGCCCATCATCTCGGCCGCGAGCCCAACCTTGGTACGGTCGATAACCTGCGCCAGTATCGGCCATCCCTCATCCACGGACCCGACGACGGCCTCCGGCTCGACGTGCACGCCCGTGAACGCGACTTCGGAAAGCTTGCGCGTCTGGTCCATCGTCTTGAGCGGCGTGACGGTGACGCCGGGATGCTTCGAATCGACGATAAACAGCGTGATTCCGCGCTCGCCCGCGCCGCCGGTACGCGCCGCGACCAGGAAACGGCCGGCCACGTGAGCGTCGGGCACGTAGAGCTTCCTGCCTTCAAGCCGGAAGCCGGTGCCTTCGCGACGGGCCTCCATCGTGACGCCCTGCGCATCCCATCGCCCGCCCGGCTCCATGTAGGCAACCGTCGCGACCAGTTCGCCCGAGGCGATCTTCGGCAGCATTTCCTTTTTCTGCTGCGGCGAGCCGGCACGCTTGAGCGTCTCGCCGAACATCACGGTCCAGATAAAGGGCGACGGGAGCAGAACGCGGCCCATCTCCTCCAGGATGACGACCAGGTCAACGTAGGTAAGACCGCCCCCGCCGAACTCCTCGGGCAGCACCAGCCCGGTCCAGCCCAGTTCCGCCATCTTTTTCCATAGCGTCGGGTCGTAGCCGCGCTCGTCGTCCATCAGCTTGCGCACGACCGTCGAGGGGCATTCCTTTTCAAGAAGGCTGCGCGCGCTCGCACGCAGCATCTCCTGTTCCTCACTGAAACCGAAATCCAAGGTAGAAGACCTTCCTCTAAAACTCTGCCGCGGCAACCGGCCGCGAGCCGAAGCGCCGGGCTTCGACACGAAATGCCGTTACCATGACGCGCCCGAACCGACAAGGGAAACCCCGGGCCGGCCGCTTAAGCTCAACCCATGCGCGGCGCATCGCCCCCGTCAACGATAAGCAGCGCGCCGGTCACGTAGCTGGAGGCCTCGGAGGCGAGGAACAAGCACGGGTAGGAGATCTCCTCGACCCGGCCGAAGCGTCCGAGCGCGCGCGATTTCGCGACCATCTCCTTGACCTTCGGATTGGGCCACACGCGCGGCGCGGCTCCTTCGGTGTCGATCGGCCCCGGCGCGATACAGTTGACCCGGATTCCGTGCGAACCCCACTCGCCCGCATGCGACACGGTCAGGTTGATCACGCCCGCCTTGGCCGCCCCATACGGCAGCATCGTGGGCGACCCGTGAACGCCCGCAGTCGAGGAAATATTGATGATCGAGCCACCGCCGCCCTGTTTCATGAACTGGCGAGCCGCGGCCTTGGCGCAGAAGAAGACGCCGTCGAGGTTGATGCCGATCACGGCGCGCCATCCGTTGGCCGAAAGGTCCAGCGACGGCGCCGCGATGCTCGCACCGTGGTTATTGACGAGCACGTCGAGACGGCCGAAATGCTTCACCGCCGTTTCGACCATCGTGTCGCACTGTTCGGGCACGCGCACGTCGCACACCGTCATCTCGCACTTGCCGCCTTCCTTGCGGATAGCGTCGCGCACGGGTTCGAGATGCTCGGCCTTGCGGCTCGCAATCAGGACCGGAGCGCCTCGGCGCGCGAATTCCTTCGCGATCGACTCGCCGATTCCGGTTCCTCCGCCGGTTACGATCGTTACCTTGCCTTCAACGCTGAATACGTCTTTCAAGCCTGACGATTCCTCCTCATGTACGAGTACGCACCGCGCAAACGGTCCGAAACCCGGCTTCGATTTGCTTTGCCGGCTTTGTCGGCCATGCGCGGAGGCTCTGCGCGCCGCGCCCGGCGATGACGCCCTGCGCGGACCGGAGAATATATCGCACGGTTGAGCCGAGAATACGAGAGACGAGCGGGCGCGGCGCTCCGGGATGCCCGGCGCGCAATGACGCGCGGGCCGCGCGTGCTAGCGCGAGCGCCTCGATCTTCGCTCGCTCGGGCGCGGGCGGACGAGCCTGCGTTCGCGCGGCGTCGTCTTGAGCCTCAGATGGCGCGAGGCGCCGACGGCGGGCTCGTGGCTTGCCCGATGCTTCCAGGCTACCAGGTTGCGGCGAAGAACCGCGGCGTTGATTCCGAGCGCGTCGCACACGGTCTCGAAGCCGAAGGCGTGCGCGTTCTCGCCGCCCGCCATTATCCAGCGCTCGGCGTCGAGGTACAGAAGCCGTTTTCGCGTCGCCCGCGAGAGAACGCCGCGCCGATAGACGTTAAGCGCGTCGGCGAGCATCGCGAGCATCAGGCGCTGCTCGGCGGAGAAGCGATTGCCCGCGTGGAGCTCGAAGTACTGGGAGGGAAGAATCTGATGCAGTCCGACCGTCTTTTCGAGAGCGGCTTCCGGCGCCGGGCCGATTCTTGCCGTCATTCGCGTGTGCTCCTGGGCCAATACGGGTCGCGACGGTCTGCGCAGGCTGTCACGAACCTGTTGTCGGCAACGATCAGCCGTTAAACACTTCAGAATCGCGGATGGTTCCCGTCGGGGAAAAATTTTGCCCCCGGGGGACCGCGATACTCCTGCGCAGGCGCGGCGCGCGGAAAGTCGCGGCCTCGACGCGGCTGGTCTCCTGCCTATGAAGTGCGTTTTAAGTGTTGAGCTGGCCGGTGAGAAAGCCCGAACAGCCTCGAACTATCGCGAGGCGCTCAGGCGCGAGAGCGCGGCGCGCGCGGACTCAACGTCCCTCGGGTCCCCGGTCGTCGAGGCTGCCGCCTGGCGATAGTAGGTTATCGCCTGCTCGCGGTTGCCGAGCGCTTCATTGGTTCGCGCTACGTTCAGCAAGGCGCGCGTGTTGCCGGGACACGCGGTGAGCGCGTCCTGGTAGTAGCCGAGCGCGCGCTTCATGTTTCCCGAGGAAAACGCCTCGCCGCCACGACGCGTCGCGGTATGCATCACGTTGTAGTCGCAGGTTCCCGGAGTCCCGGGCGGCGGAGCGGACGGATAGCTCTGCTGGGCCTTCAGCGCCTCGATCTGCTTTCGCAACTGGTCGAGCTGCTGTTGCTGGGCCTGGAGTTGCTGCTCATTCGCCTGTATCGCCGCCTGCTCGCATCCCGCGGTCACCAGCGTCAACGCCGCTGCCGCCGCGGCGACCATCAACACGAAACCTTTCCGCACGTATCCCGCCATATTCCGTCAATTACCCGGCGATTCGACAAACGTGTCAACCGATCGACACCGCGTCCCAACGCCGATACTTCTTCGCTAACCCTGGGGACGCACAATTACGCCGGTTGTCGCGGTGGCAGTGCGTCCGTCTTCGGTCACCGCGGTCACGGTCACGATATAGGAGCCGGGATTGGTGTACGTGTTCAGCGCAAACGGCGGCGGTATCGTCGAAACGTGGCCGTCGCCGAAATTCCACTTGTAATAGACGAAGCCGATATTGGCCGGATCGTTCGCCATCACGGTGAATCCCACGGTAAGCGGCGCAACGCCGTAGGCTGGAACCGCCTGCACCGAGAGCGTGGGCGGGGACGGCATGAAAATCTGGCCGTTCGTCGGCGTCGGAGACGGCTCCTGGGCAAACGCCGCGCGCACGGCCGCGCGAGTCATCACCATGCCGGCGCTCGCGAGCATCGCGAGCGCAACAATCAATCCGCGGGCAAAACGGGCTCGACATTCCCTTCGCAACTTCACTTTCCCACGTCTTTCACTCTTTCACTGCATCACGACGCCGCCGTCGGGATGCAGGATCGACCCCGTATAGTAACGGCCATCCTCGCTCGCGAGAAAAAGCGCGCTGTTAGCGACATCGAGCGGCTCGCCCATCATGCCGAGCGGCACGCGCTCGATCAGCCGCTTCGCAAACCCCTCGGAGCGCTGCACCGGCGCGGTCATCGGGGTATCGATGAAGCCGGGACCGATCGTATTGACGGTGATCCGATGCGCCGCGAGTTCGAGCGCCATCACCCGCGTGAGCATCCACACTCCCGCCTTGCTGACGGAATACTCGCCCGAACCCGGAAGCGGAAGTTTAGCCGCACCCGACGAGATGTTGATGATGCGCCCGCCGCGGCCCGCCTTTATCATCTCGCGTGCGGCGGCGCGGTCGCAAAGGAACACGCCGTCGAGATTGATGGCGAGCACCTTGCGCCAGTCGGCGAGCGGCTTCTCCGCAAGCGGCACCGGATGGTCGTTGCGTTCGCCGTAACGCGCGTGCGACACGCCCGCCGCGGCGACCAGTATATCGATTCCGCCCAGGTCAGCGACCGTCCGCGCGACCATCGCGTCCACCTGAGCCTCATCGCTCACGTCAACCGCGAGCGCGGCGGCCTTGCGGCCGAGCTTCGTGACCAGGGCTGCGATCTCTTCGGCGCCTTTGAGGTTGCGATCCGCAACCGCGACGTTGGCACCTTCCTCGGCAAATCTGAGCGCGGTGGCGCGTCCGATTCCGCTCGCGCCGCCGGTTATGAGTGCGTTTTTGTTCTCAAGTCTCGATGAAGCCATCACGGCAACTCCTTCGCGCGCCCTCGCGCGCGAGATCGGGTTCGAAACGGTTGTTAACATGGGCCGCGGGCGCGGTTCCAGCGCCGATGCGCCGCGAGCTTCTGTTATCGACGCGCAGGGTCGTCTAGGATTGAGGTCATCATGGGTCAGGAACAAGCGGCTACCGCGCCTGCGGGGCCGACCAGTCGGTTCTTCGAGGCAAACGGTCTTAGACTTCACTATCTCGATTGGGGCGGTGACGCCTCGCGCAGGACTTTCGTGCTGCTGCACGGGGGCGCGGCGCACGTCCACTGGTGGGATTACGTGGCGCCGATTCTGGTGCCGCACGGCCGCGTGCTGGCGCTCGATTTTCGCGGGCATGGGCGAAGCCAATGGGTTACGCCGCCGCATTACGGGCCGCCGGCCTACGTGCAGGACGTGCGCGGTTTCGTGGACGAGATTGGAACGCAGGTCGTCCTCGTGGGTCATTCGATGGGCGGCGCGGTCGCGCAATGGTGCGCGCTGATGCTCGCGGACAGACTCGAGGCGCTGGTGATTGTTGACGCGCCGCACGGTCCGCCTCCGCTATGGCGCCGGTTGCAATGGCGATGGCGGCGAAGGGCGCAGGGCGGAAAGCGGCCCGAGTTGAAATCCTCGGCCGATATCGCGCGCAAGTTCAGGCTTTCACCGCCGGGAACCTACCTGACGAAGGAACAACTCCAAGAGCTTGCGCTCAAGGGCGCCGAGCAGCTACCCAACGGAAACTGGGCGTTTCGCTTCGACCCCGAAACCCGCGCGTGGCGAAGAACCGAACAGCCGCTGAAAAGGCCGAATCTCAGACGGGTGAGCATGCCGACGCTGATCCTTCGCGGCGCCCAGAGCGAACTCGTCAGCATGCGCGTGGCGCGCCGGATGAAGCGAAGGATCGCGGTTTCGCAGTACCGCGAAATCCCGCGCGCGTTTCATCACGTGCCCCTCGACAATCCCGTGGCGACCGCCGAGGCGATAATCGAATTCGTCGAAGGACTCGACGCGAATCGCGGCTGAGCTTTGCCCTTTTCCGCGCCCCGCGAGCGCGGCTTGCGGATACCTGTGCGCAACGTCCGGTCAGGCGCGCAGCATGAAGTCGCTCAGGTCCATCGCGTACTTTCCGTCCGTCAGCACCATGGACTTGGGCGAACGCTTGAGCTGAAGCTTTGCGATGTCCTGGTCGGGCGGGAGCATGTAGATGATGTCGCCGCCGGCAAGGGAGATGATACGCACGCGCTCATCGCCGCGGCGCTCGGTGCCCGTCACCTCGTAAGGGCTTACGTGGTAGCCGTAGCCGCGGGAGATTATGACGCCGTCCTCGAACCGCTCGACCACGCCGATGAAGATACGGGTGTTGTCGTCGCGGAACAGCCTCCTGTCGATCAGAACGAACCGATCGCCCTCGCTGACTGCAGCCATCTTGCCACCCTCCTGACCCCGCGGATTCGGCTACCCATCTTACTTGAAACCCAAAAGTCAATCGACCGGTGGCCTGTGCCAGTTGCGGTTCATTTCACGTCCGCCAGGAACTCAAGCATCAGGCGGTTGGTCTCCTCGGGCGCTTCCTGCTGCGTCCAGTGACCGCAATCGAGCCGCCGCACGACGACGTTGGGGACGTGCCTTTCGATGCCGTCGGCCATCTCGGGCCGCACCACCGGGTCTTTTTCCGCAAGGAGCATCAGCGCGGGCGTCATCACCTTTCGTCCCGCATGCCCGGCGGTGATTTCCCAGTTGCGGTTGAAGTTGCGGTAGTAGTTGAGCGCGGGCGTGATGCCGCCGGGGCCGCGAAAGCCGTCGGCGAACACCTTGAGCTCGTCGTCAGAGATGAAGCCTCTGTTAGCCGCATTGTTCAGAAACGCGGTGCGGATGAAGCCGTCGATATCGGGCTCGATAACCGCCTCGGCCTCGCCCGGCTTCTGGAAAAAGCGGATATAGTCGAAGCGCGAATCCGTCAGCACCTCCAGCGGAGGCTTTGGGCCGCGCGGCATGAACGCAACGTTGAACGCGACCATCTTGATGAGCGCCTCGGGATACTCGAGCGCGAAGTTCCAGAGAATGATCGCGCCCCAGTCGTGGCCCGCCACCACCGCCCGCTCGTGGCCGAACGCGCGGATGAGCCCGAGCACGTCGTCGCATAGCGTCCTGATGTCGTACGGACCTTTGCGCTCCGTCAGATTGTAGCCGCGAAGATCGGGCGCGACGACCTTGAAGCGCGCGGAAAGCGGTGCCATCTGGTAGCGCCACGAATAATGGTTCTCGGGAAACCCGTGCAGGAGAAGCAGCAGTGGTCCTTCGCCCTGCGTCGCGCAATGAAAGCGCAGCCCGTTGGCCGTGACATACTCGTTTTTCCAGGTTTGCGAAATCTTCTTCATCGAATGGGGCCCCCGGAACAACCCGCATATCGCGGCCGCGCCAAGGTTTCAACCGCTCGGCCGCGCCGCGCGCGCACTTCAGAAGCAACGGACGCGTAATCCGGCAGAGACGTTGCCACGGGCGAAGAAGAAGGGCGAACGGCACTCGGCCGCCCGCCCTTGGCGCTCGAACACACCCCTACGCCGCAATCTCCTCCCGATGCTTCGCCATCCAACCCCGAATCGTGTCGGCAAGCTCGCGCGCGCGTATAAGGTCAAGCCCAAAGCGTATCGGAAGCGATTGCGGCACCGCCTCGATCGCCTCCCTGCCGCCCGAGCGCATCGCCAATCGATCGAGCAGGCGCATCGTAACCGAAGTCCGCGCGGTGCGAAGGTACGCGTCGGCGTACATGTGCACGATAAGCTCGGCGGCAAGAATCACCGCGTCGCCGAGCTTGAGGCTCTCGGTCGAAAACAGGTCGAGCGCCTGCCTTAGCGGGAACTGGTCCGGATTCCACGCGGCAACCGCGCCGGCCTGCATCAGCGTCTCGATACTCGGCGTGGTGAACCTATAGCCCCATCCGGCAAGCTTGGTGCCCGCGGTTGCCAGTTCCGCCGGATCGAGATTTCCCGCGCGCACCCGCGCCATCAGCGCGCTCTGGGTCCAGATGCGCCGGACGCCGAACTCGCTGCGCGCGAAATCCGCCATCACAAGGTCGTCAGTCCAGAGCACCCGGCCCGGCATCGACGCAAGCACGATGCTCTCCGCGCCCGCGCGGCCGAACAGGCCGATCAGGTGGTCGCGCTGCTCGGTCGTGAGCGCCGCGAGCATCCCGGCGTCGGCCACGACGCATGCTTCCTGGATCGAGTCGGCCAGCGTCTTGATCTCCGCGTCGGGTGAAGCACGCAGTTCGCCGTCGGCGCCGCTTGTCCCGGCTGAAAATCCGGGCGTAAGCCGGAAGGGCAGCTCGTCGAACTGAAGCCGCCTGAGCGCATGGAGCGTCGCCTGCGCAATCATGAAATTGCGCACCCAACCGCGCAGAAGGCTGAGTCGTCCAAGCATGCAGAGCGTGGCGATCGCGGTCAGATCGAGCACCACGGTATTCGCGCGCTCGAGCGCCGAAAGCCCCGCATTGAGTTCGTCCTCGGACCCTTCGCAGCATTTGACCTGGGCGTCCGGGCGCGAGGCGAGCATGATGACCGCGTGCAGGTCGTCAAGCCCGGCGCGCTCGGCGAATGTGTGTATCGGAAGCTTCCCGGTGCGGTAGGCGCTCTCCGCCTGCTTGAGGACCTCGTCGCGCGAGCCTGCCTGCGTCGCGACGACCTGTTGCAAGTCCGCCGAAAGCTCCTCGGGCGTGGTGGAGCGCGGCGCGCTCTGCACCATCTCGATCTCGGGAAGGCCGGGAAAGCGCGACTCCCATCCGTCGAGGCAGTTTTGGTAGCGATAGGCGTACTTCGAGATTATCCGCTTGACGATCGCCGAGCGCCGCGCGAGCCGCGCGTCGGGAAGCAGGAACTTGTCACCCGGACGCCTTCCCCTGAGCTGACGGGTTAGCGGATGGCCCGGGCCGTATTCGCCCGCAGATTCGTCGACCTCGGGCGCGTCCTCGATAATCGCCCACCGATCGGAACCGTTCTCGGGCTCGACGAAGCAGACCGCGCAGCCGGGCTGGACGGTCTCGAAGTCCTGCACGACCGGCATCGGGCCAAGCGGTCCGAGCGCGCACAGGTAGGCGCGATGGGCGTCGGCGTCGGCCGGATTGCGCTTGAGAAGGTCGTAGGCGTAGGCGAGCGCCTCGTTGGGACGGCCCGCCTCGCGCATCAGTTGCACCGCGGCGCGCCCGAGACTCGGCAGAACATCGCGCGCAGGCGGTATCGATTGCGGATCGGCCGCGATCAGATCCTTGCGGTCGAGCTTGCGCGCGAGCACGGAGCATCGAAGCCGCGCCACGCGATCCTCCGGACGGCGCCTCAGATGCTCGACAAGGTACTCGAGCGCCTGTTCGGGATCGTTGCGTTCGAGGAGTTCCATCTCGAATTCCGGGCCGCCTTCGCCGAGTTCGCCGCGGCCGCGCAGCTCGCGAAACGCCTCGAGCACGATATCCTCGCGCCCGAGCCGGTTCGCGCATTCAAGCAGATGGCGCATATCCACGGACGTGCCGCCGCCGGCGTCACAGACCGACTGCCAGAGCACCAGCGCCTCGGCGTAGCGTCCAAGGTCATGGAGCAGCGCCGCGAGCTTGCGCTTCTGCTGCGGATCGGCGTCGGGGCTGATCCCGGAGAGCGCCTCTTCGGCGAGCCGCGCGGCGTCGCCGGTGTTGCCGCGCGAAAGTTCGAGCCGCCCCTTGAGGGTCGTAAGCGCGACTTGGGAAATGTATTCGGAACCGAGTTCGCCGAGCAGCTCCTCCGCCTCGTGCCATCGCTCCAGCGCGCAAAGCGCTTCGACCGCGCATGAGACCGCGAACATGTGGTCGGACGACGGGATCGAATCCGCTTCCTGCAGCGCGCGGCGCAGCAGCGTCGTGGCCTCCTGCAGGTCGCCCGATGCTGCGCGCTCGTACAGGGTCACGCCGAGATGGTACTCGGTATCGTCGCGTCCCCCGATACGGGCCGCGCGCCGGAACACCTCGATCGCGTCAGACAGCTCTCCGCGCGAGCGCAAAAGGATGCCGTACTCGCAAAGTCCGTTCGCGTCCTCGCGCTCGAGCGCATGGGCGGACTCGATATCGCGTCCGGCGCCTTCGACGTCGTGAAGCGCGATTCGCGCCTGGGCGCGCCCGATAAGCGCCTGAACCTCGGTTGCTACCGCTTGCGCGTCGATTGCGGCTGACGCGGCGCGGCTGAAGCATTGCTCGGCCTCGCGCACCCGGTCCGGGGACGGTGCGCCCGGCGTCACCTCGATCTCGCAGAGCAGCAGCGCCTGTCCGAGCAGCAGCCACGCGTCGGCATCAGCCGGGGCCGCCTGCGCGGCCTTTCGCGCAAACTCCTCGGCGCGCGGATAATCGCCCGGCGCGAGCGCGCGGCGGGCAAGCACCATGTTGATTTCGGAGTCGCCCGCGAGCGCTGCCGGCACCCGCCGCTGGAGAGCCGCGATACTCTCCACTGCGGGAAGATTGTTGAGCCATAGTGCGACCGCCCGGCCGCTCGCGGCAAACCGCTCGCTCACCGTCTGGGCGAGCGAGCAGGCGTGTTCGTATTCCCCGAGCATCTCGTAGGCGAGAATCTCGTTGGTGCAGGCGTTCTCGTGTTCGGCGCCAAGCGAGCGGCCCGCGATGAACAGCATCGCCGCCTTGCGCTCCTCGCCTTCGCCGAGCCACGCAAGCGCAAGGCTGGTCAGCAGCGCGAGCTTCTGACCCTGGTTCATCGCTGCCCATCGGCGCTCCCGAAGCTGCATCAGGCGCAGCCGCGACATCTGGCAATCGCGCCGCTCGAGCAGCGCGATTGCGGCGTCAAGCTCGCGCGAGACTTCGTCCGGCTGCTCCGGCACGGGAATCGGCACCGCGCGCGGCCCAAACCGGCATCGTGGATCCGCCTTGGACAGGGCCTGGCGTTTGGGCGCCGACTCGAAGCGCGCGAGCACGTCCGGGTACTCGTCGAGCAGTTCCTCTATATCCTCCCAGCACAGGACCTCGACCGTGAACAGCTCCGCCATGCGAAGCTCGCGGTTCAGGTCGAAGACCGTCTGCCTGAGGGCTTTCGAGCGCCACGCCGTGGTCGCAATCACGAAGGTCCCGATCGGAAGCCCGAGGCTTGTGGCGCGGTCGACGGCCATCCTGAGTTCCGCGGCGCTGGGCGCCTCGCGCATCTCGCGCATCTCGCAGCGCACCGCATGAAGCGCCAGCCGGCCGCTTATCTCTAGTAGGTCGATACCGAGTTCGCGGCGGTCGAAATCGCGAAAACGCTCAAGATGCGGAAGCTGCCAATGACGCCTAAGAAGCCTGAGACAGAGCCTCTGGAACTCGCCTGCGCTTCTGGGTAGCGGATAGGGAGGACCGAAGGACATCATAATGTAGCGTTGTATAACATTTTGTATTTCAAAGGTGAAGCGCGCGCGGCCCCGTCCCGCAAAACCCCGCTGCCTTTCGGAGGTTTCCCGGGACTGGTACGATCAAGGGATCTCAAACCGTGCTGAGCCTGGACAACATCTCCCGCTCCTTCGGTGGACGCAAGATTCTTGCCGAGGTCTCGTGGTCGATGCCCGATAACGGGAGAGTCGGCCTGGTGGGACTGAATGGCGCCGGAAAGTCCACTCTGATGAAACTAATCGCGGGCGTGCTCCAACCCGACTCCGGGCGGGTCACGCTGCCGCAACGCGCCCGTGTTGCATATCTGCACCAGGACGCGCCCGAGATGGGCGGACGAAGCCTGCTCGACGAGACGCTCTCCGCCCTGACCAGGCTCCAGCAACTCGACGCGCGCCGCAAGGAGCTCGAGAAGATCCTCGCCCGCGAAGCGTCGGGACCTGCGCACGACAGCGCGCTCGCGGAGCTTGGCGAGGTGCTGAGCGAACTCGAACACTCGGATTTCTACGGCGCCCAGAGCCGCGCCGAGGCGGTGCTGTTCGGACTTGGATTCACGGACTCCGACCTCGCGCGCGACGTCGGCGAGTTTTCAGGCGGAGTCAGGATGCGGGTTGCGCTGGCCAAGATGCTGCTCGACCAGCCCGACTTCATGATGCTCGACGAGCCGACCAACCATCTCGATATCGAGGCGCGCAACTGGCTCGAGGACTACCTGGGCTCGTACCGAGGCGGAATAATCGTCGTCTCGCACGACCGCTATTTCCTCGACCGGGTCACCGAGCGCACCGTGGAGCTCGCGCGGGGCAAACTGACGGAATACGTAGGCCCGTACTCCTTCTATCTTCGCGAGCGCGAGGTCCGTTTCGAGGCCGAACGACTCGCCTACGAGAAGCAGC
>JAJYMR010000185.1 GCA_021786815.1 Deltaproteobacteria bacterium | reverse complement strand
CCAACTCGGCGTTGTGCTGCCAGAGGCGAAACCTTTGACGGTGAGGTTGTGCGTCCCGTCCGGAACCGAGGTCGAATTCCAGGTGAACGTGTAGGTTGGAGCGGACTGTCCCTGGCTAGTCTCGACGCCCTGGGTATCGGCATAGAGCTTGCCCACGTATATCGAGGGAGCGACGTGCGCCGTCACGGTCACCGTGCCGCTCACGGTTGTGCCCTCGCTCGGCGACGTGATCGTCACCAGCGGAGTTGGAGTCGCGCTTGGCGTGGGGGTGGGAGTCGCCGTGGCCGTCGGTGTCGGTGTGGGGGTGGAGGTAGGCGTCGGACTGGGTGCAGGTGTCGGGGTAGGTGTCGGAGTTGCCGTCGGAGCTGGCGTCGGCGTGGGAGTTGGCGTCGGTGTCGGTGTGCTCGAGTTCTGCACGTTTACGGTGGCGGAACTCGACGCAACTAGGCGCCCATTGGAGGCAAAGCCGCTTGCCGAAATCGTGTGCGATCCGTTCGCAACCGTGGTCGAATTCCAGGAAAAGGTGTAGGGCGGACTGGACGCCACGAATTTGCCATCGATGTACACGTCAACCCAGCTGACCGGCGTGGCTGTCTGACACACAATCTGCACCGTGCCTGAGACTGTCGAACCAGCGGCTGGCGAAGATATCTCGACCTTCGCGCTCGCGGCATGAGCGCTTTGCGCGGCGGTGAGTGTGAGAACCGTGAGCAGTACGAGCAGGCAGGCACGAATCTGGCTACGTTGGACCCCGTGGACCAACTCTTGCGAACCTCCAAGGGCTTTGTTGTTTGTCCTCCGGGCCTGTCGGCCGGAACCCGACAGGCCCCAAATCCGCTATTCAGGCTTGCGAGTCGCGCGTCAACGAACGGGAGCCCGTCAATGGCCATGGCCACGCATTCCGCGACGTACGATGAACCGCTGACGAACTGGTTCGAAAAATCTCGCGGGTCAGGCTTAGGGCGGAGCGAGCAGCAGAACTAAAATCCCAAGCCGTTCCACGCGCCTGTCCGACTTCCTGCGCAACAACCGCCTGAGAGAGGTTCGCAAGAGGCATACCTCGGCGTGAGGTATCGCAAGCCTGCGGTAAATCTCACTCTGTTGTTACTCTGGGCAACCACATCAAACGAGCTGTGGCTGTTCGGCTACTCGTGTGGCGCCAGTTGCCCACTGTGGAGAAACACATTTGGTACTGGATTCGCTGCGCTCTATCGGAGCAGTCCCGACGCTTTACGCTGGGGCAAACGGAGTGGTCAGAATGGAGTGAACCCCAAAATTTGGTCCATGCGTGATAAGGACGCTAGTCCGCACCGAAGTCGGCGAAACCCGCGCAACGACGTGATTTCCGGATTCCCCGGCCAGCCCTCCGATTCGCACCCGATGCGGGCCCTCCAATCACAAGAGCAAGCTGAGCGCGTCGCCCGCGAGGCGGAACGGAAAGAGGATAATCGTTCCGACCGCGCTCGCGGTTGCTCCGAGGACGCTCGGCGGCTCGTCCGGCGACTTGGTTGTGGTCGTGGTGGTGGTTGTCGTCGTTTGCTCAGCAGGGTTTTGCGCCGCCTCCGGATCGATTGATGCCGGCTTGTTTGTCGTCGTGGTCGTCCGTTCGACGGTCGTTTGTTCGTGTTGGCTGGCGCACCCCTGCGCGATCGGAACGGCGCAAGCCAACATTGCGGCGAGTATCACGTACTTCAACTTTCTCATCGCTTTCGCTTTCCGACGATTCCCGATTTTTACTCAGATGCTTTCAGCGCAATTCCGCAATCGATGTGCCATCGCGGAACGTGCTCGGAGATTGCGCCAGTTGCTAATCGCGTGCCAGAACTCATAGCACGATATGCGGCATCGCCTGCGTGATATCGTCGTCGGATTCTGACGCTGCTCGTGCGCCGAAGGTACTCGAATTCAGGAAAAATCTGCGTCGGACGGAAAGTTGTACCGAAACTAATGCGGTCGATCGGACGGGCATATCGGTTGCACTCGGTCTGCCTCTTAAGCCATGACGGTCTGCGGTTACAGTGAGCGCTGGAAGCTCAACCCAAGAAGAGAATCCGCGAGCGGAAGAGGTTACCAGATGCCAAGGGCGTACATTTTCGCCTTCGTAGTTTGCGCGACGACGTTTTTTGCGCTGTGGCCCGAAGCTGGATGCCTCGCGGGCGCAAACCCGCAACCGCCAGACGCCCATGCGGCTCCCGAGGATCTTCTGCCGTGTCCCTACTCGCTTCCCTGCATCGCAATCTCGCCCGACGATTCTCCCGGGCAGCCTGAGCAGCGCGATCCGTCGTCTGAATCGGACCGACATGCACCGGCGCAGGATCTTCTTCCCTGTCCCGAGTCGGTTCCTTGTATTGTCGTGCCGCACCGAAGCGCGCGCCGTGCGCCCGTGACGGCTTCGATTCCTGTTCGCGCGGGTTCGCCGCGCCGAACGGTCGAGCCATTTACTTCGAGCATCCTTGGCACACCGAAGCCGGTTGCTCGGCATGTCTCGCCCGCACGCGCGGCATCGCTCCTGCCTGCGAAGTTCAGACGAGCGGAGTCCGCTCGGCGTTCGGCGCCGATGAACCGCCCTCAGGCCTCAAAGCCGGCAGCTGCGGGCCTGGTCATTACGATGGACAGCGGCGCTTCGGATCGCGAGACGGCGCAGCAGCAACTTGCGATAGCCGAGCGCGATCTCAACCGCGTCCGTCCGGCCGCGCTCAGTGCCGAGGAGGCGAAAACCTACCGGGTCGCGTGGCGCTTTGAACAGGAAGGGGAGGCAGCGATGCTCCAGAAGCGTTACCTGATCGCGACCGGCCTCGCCCGAAAGGCAAAGAGTCTAGCCCACAGTCTCGCCTACCAGCAGGAGATCGGCCAGCGGACCTCCGAAGCCGCCAACGCGTTCAGCGTGCTCAAGGCCAAGTTGCTCGGCCACTCCGATTCCGCTGAGGGTGCCGCAAGTCGAACTCCGCCGATGCCGGAATCGCATTACTGAGGTTGGCGCAAACGTCCGGAAGCCGCGGCGACAACGGGCTGGCTGCAGGGCAACTGTGTCGGTCAGGCTGCCTGCGGAGGTACCAATCCCCGCCAGAATCGGCGCGAGCCAAGCGCGTAGGTAACGAATTCAGGCTCGATAAGCGCTTTCAGCACGTCGCATCGTGCAACCACGCCGACCACCTTGCCGTCGCCCAGGATGGGCACGCGGATGATGTTTTTGTCGATCATCATTTTCAGCAAATCGGTGACCGGGGTATTCACGTCGGCGGTGATTACCTGCGCTTTGCTCATTATGTCTTCGGCAGTCGTCTGGAGCAGGTCCTTGCCTTCGTGCGCGGCCTTCAGGAGGTCGAATTCCGTCACCATCCCAATGATTCGTCCTTGCTCATCGGCAACCGGAATGCCGCTGTAGAACCCGGTAAGAAGTTGGAGTCCTATGTCTCTGGCCAGGGCCTTTTTCGTTGCGGTTACGACCGGTCGCACCATGATGTCCGATGCTTTCAGGTCTTTCATGCGCGTACTCCTTGCTGAAATTGCGGTCTTAAGTGGCGTTCGTTGATTGCGCCACTCAACAAACAACGGGTTTCCGGTGCGCGCGAGGCCTGAGGTTCCCGGGCCGGCGGTTCCGGTCATTTCGCTTGTCGCCCCGCCGCGGCGATCCATGCGCGCTTGAGATCCTTGGGCAGTTGGCTGAACACGTCCCAGGCTTCACCCTCCTGGCCGGTGGGGCTTTTCAGCAGCATCTGGACGGCTCTGAATACCGCTAGCAGCGCCCTGCCGGCTTGGAGTTCGTCGACCTCCGCGACCTCGCCGATATGCTTTACGAAGTCCTTGCGATGGGTGCGGCGCACGTCGCGCCCGGGCGCGTCAAAGCCGTGCCATATTGCTTTGAACTCGCCGGGCATCTGCGCGCCGAGGTCGTTCGCCTCCTTGGTGCTCAGGCGATCGTGAAGTTCCTGCAGGACCGCAACCGCCGTCCGGTAGGATTGGTCTCTTGTGAGCCCGGCGCGGGTTTCGATCTCGTGCAAAAATTTGTTCTCGTCCATGGGCGGGATCCCTGCGCAGGAGGATGCATCTCCCGTGCCGCGATCAATCAGCGACTTTCGCCGGTTTCTCGCGCCTGGGACGCAAAATAATCTTGTCCGCGCTGGCTCCTGCGGAATCATCGCCGTTAACCCGCTGTAGCTAAGCGGACCAGTGCGCCGGCGTGGATGCTTGCGTCGCGAGACGAAAAGGGGAGGCATAGGCATAACATGAAATGACCTACGCTGAATGGCCGCGCGGATTGCAGAAGAAGTGGCGATTTCGCAGCCCGCTTGCGAATATCTGACGTTAGTTATAAGCGAGTCGGGGAGTCGTGGCTTATCCGGGGTTTCCGCGAGGCCGGGCTGGGAAACGCGGCCAAGGAGAAATCGATGCGTCGTTCGGTTTTATGTGGCTACGGAGTTGAGGCGGCGTCAACGCTTCATCCATTCATCAGGATCGCTGCGCGCATGATGATGGCGGGCGCAATCGTTGCCTTTGTCGCAGCCGGCGCCGTGCCGGCGCACGCGGCGGACAAGACTTTCACGCTTCACGCCCAAAGCAAGGACGTTCCGATAGGTGCGGGCCTGACCTTTCGCGCATGGACCTATGACGGCGAGGTGCCCGGGCCGGTTCTGCAGGCGCGGCAGGGCGACACGGTCCACGTTCATTTGATTAACCGCTCAAGCGAAGCCCATGGCATCGACGTGCAGGCCGCGCAAATCTCGCCGGAACATTTCGTCGGCGATCCGATGAAGTCGGTGAATTACAGTTTCCGCGCGGAAGTTCCGGGAGTCTTCTCATACCATTGCGCAGCGAATCCGATCCTGCAGCACATCGCGCTCGGGATGTACGGCATGATGATCGTCGAACCCAGAGGCGGCTGGCCCAACGGCCCTGCGCAGGACGTCTCGATTGTACAAAGCGAGATCTACGGGCTTCCCAACGGGCAGCACCTTATCATCAGCGATCAGTCGAAGGTGGTCGCCGCGCAACCGGATTTCGTCCTGTTCAACGGCGACATCAACAAGTACGACCTCGAGCATCCGATCCAGATCAAGGTCGGCAAGCTGGTGCGGGTGTTTTTCCTCAACGCCGGCCCGAGCCTGAGCGCCGCGTTCCACGTCTCGGGCGTAATCTTCAGCACTATCTACAAGGGCGGTAATCCGGCCGACGCGATGCACGGGCTGAGCATGCTGGAGGTTCCGCCCGGCAGCGGAGCGGTTTTCGAGTTTCGCGTGACGGAGCCCGGCGATTACCAATTCACGGACTCCAACCGGGCCCACGAGTACAAGGGAGCGATGGGAATTTTCCGCGCCGTTCCGTAATTCCGTAACGGGCCGTGCGGCCCTAGAAACGCCGGTACGCCATCGCCGAGACGACGCGCTCACGCGCCAGGTCAACGGCTGCCTGCCGCGGCGACACGTTTCGGCGCCGCATCGCCTCGAGCGTCGCGCGGGTATTTTCGCGAATCTTCTCCTCGATTGTCTGGAACGCCAGCGATTGCGTGCCGCCGTGATACTCGACCGCGGCGCAGATTACTCCGCCCGCGTTCACGATAAAGTCGGGCAGCGACAGCACGCCGCGTTCGTGCAGACGTTGTTCGGCCTCGGGCGAGGCGGGAATGTTCGCGCCCTGAAGAATGAGCCTGGCGCGAACCGAGTCCACGTTGGTCATGCTG
>JAJYMR010000348.1 GCA_021786815.1 Deltaproteobacteria bacterium | reverse complement strand
CGTTCCGTCGAGATCGTAAAACGCAACGCGGCGCGCGCGTCCGGTTCCGTTTCTTGTCCTTGAGTGATGAACTGACATGTCAGTCTAGTTTGGGCCAATAAAAAAACGCGGCGCGTCGTGAGCGCCCTCGCGGTTGATGGCCTGCAGGAGTTCGGGACGCGCCACCCCCCGCAGCCCGAAGTCGAGAATTTCCTCGACCATGGCCTCGGTGCTGCGCCGCGGAGTGCGCGAGAGGACTCCAACCAGTTCCTTGATTCCTCCCAGGATGCAATACGAAACCGCGCGCGTATCGCATTTGCGCACCAGGTTCATCTCGATTCCGAGATCGAGGGAACGCTGGATGAGCGCGGCGATACGGTCGTAAAAATCGCGGATCCTCGCGTCAAGCTCGCGATCGAAGCCGATCGAATGATTGAGCAGAATATCGGTCAGCTCGCGTTCCGCCAGAACGTAATCCATCACGCGGCGCAGATTCGCGCGCAACTGTTCGACCGGGGGCGGTTCGTCCGGGCCGGGACGCAACCGATGGATCCTCCGGGAAAGCTCGGTTACGACCTGCTCGAGCAGTTCCTCGAACAGATCTTTCTTGTTCTGGAAGTAGAGATAGAAAGTGCCGCGTGCGATACGGGCGCGCGCGATGATGTCAGCGACGTTGGTCCGATGATAGCCCTTGCGGGCGAAAATTCGCTTGGCGTGACGCAGAACTTGAGCCCGCCGTGCCTGACGTTCCATCCGGATATACGCTCCGTGCGGCGAAAATGAGCCTAATGGTGCTGGGCGACACTGTCAAACATCCCTCCGTGCCGCCTTCAACAACCGCAAGAGCGCAATGGCGTATAGATGTTCGCCTCGCTACTCTTTCCTTTTGGACAGCCGCGCTCGCGAGGGACACATGAACGGCGAAGAATTCTGGCGCAGGGTGCATGAAGCGGCGCGCAAGGCGACATGGGCCTATCTTGCCACCGCCGACGGCCAGCAGCCGAAGGTTCGCGTGGTCCATCCGGCCTTCGAGGGCGAGCGCGTGTGGATCGCCACCGGGCGCAACTCGCACAAGGCGCGTCAGATTCAGAAGAACCCCAGGGTCGAGTTGTTCTATCAGCTCGGACCCGAACTGGTGCATCTGACTGTGACCGGCACCGCGCGCTTTATCGACGATATGGCGGAAAAGAAGCGCGTCTGGAGCGGAAAAATCTTCGACTACGACCTCGCGCAGTTCTGGCCCGGTGGTCCGGAATCGCCCGATTTCGGGCTGCTTCTCATCGCGCCCACGCGCGTTGAATTGACGACGCTCGCCGATATCACGCAGGGCGCGAAGCCCGACGTCTGGCGCCCGGCCAAGCGCTCGCCCAGCGCGTGACGCGGGCGCGTTCCCTACTTGATCGCGTACACGCCGCCCAGCGAGTTCGCCACGTAGAGCATTCCCGGGGGCGAAAACGCCGCCGACGTGACGTTGGCGAAATCGCGCGTGCTCCATTGTTCGGCGTCGCTGTCCGAGTAGGCCGTGGAGGGCCCGTCAGAAGCGGCTACGAACACACCGCTTGAGGTTCCGGCGAGTACGACCGGACCGCTCGTGAGCAGCGGATTGCTCCATCGTACCGCTCCGTTGGAGCCGAGCGCGTACAGCGAATCCGACGCGAAGAAAACGGTGCCCTGTGCGTCAACTGCCGGACCCGCCAAAACCGGCGCGCCGCTCTTGTATTGCCAGAGTCCGTTTCCGCTCGACGTGTCGAGCGCATAGACGGTTCCGCTGCCGGAGCCGACGTACACGGTTCCATTCTGCACCGCCAGCGTGCCTGCGAAGCCTCCGTCTGGCGTGAAACTCCACCTCGGGACGCCTTCACCCGAGACCGCCGTCACGTCGCCGTGCGAAAGCGCGACGATCACGCCGCCGCCGGGGAGAACGGCCGCATTGGAGACGCCGCCGCCCATCGGAACCTGCCACAGGACCATTCCTGGCGAAGTTATCGCGACCAGTTGGCCGTCGCTCGTGACGGCGAAAACCGAGTTGGCTGAAGCCGCGAGCGGACCCTGGCTGAGCGCGACGTTCGCGCCCCACTGGTACTTCCCGTCGGCCGACAGCGCCTTGAGCTTGCCGTCCGTGCCGCGAAGGTAAACGAGGCTTCCGTCGGGAGACACGGCGACCGAGCCATCGCTCGCAAGCGTATGCCATTTCTCGGCGCCGGTTGCGCTGATCGCGTGCAACACGGAGTCGGAAGTGACGAAGTAGGCGCTGCCGTCGGGCGCTCCGGCAACAGGCCCCGAAAGCGGCATCGCCGCGTCGAACGTCCATTGCATCACGCCGGCGGGCGCCGTATCGGTCGAAGCGGTCGAGAGCGCCGCATTTGCCCGTCTCGCTGTCGGAGTTGCCGTAGTGGTCGGAGAGGGGGTTGGGCACGGAGGACATGAAGGGGTCGGCTGCGAGGTCGAGAAAACCGTTACGCCGACCGGCAGACTGATGATTCCGCCAGCGCTCGCATTGATGCAGGCGCATCCGACCTGCAAGCCCGTGTACGTGCCGCCATTGCCCTGCGTGGGCGGAAGCAGCGGAGTTGGCGCGCCTGACGGCTGCCCCTGCGAAGTCCAGAGCGTCTGCTTGAGGTTGGTGATGTCGAGCACCGTTGTCTGGGTCTTCTTGGCAAAAGTCCCGTCCGCGTGGAACTGGATAATCGCTCCCGACTCGACCGAGGTGCTGGTCGCCTGCGGACAAGCTGTCGGAGTCGGAGTAGGGCTGATTGTGCCGGTGGGAGTTGGAGTCGGCGAGGCCGGCGGCCCGTAGCAGACGTTTATCGATTGGAGCTCAAAGCCCGTTACCGGACCCGGTGTCGGACACGCGCCGGGAATGAAATCGCCAAATGCGTCGAAATACCCGCCGCATCCGCTAACGCCTCCGGTGCAACTCATTATGAGCGAAGCGGAGACGAACATCAGAACGGAACCGATTATCAGCCACCTGACCCGCCGTAACATCGAGCCTTGAGCTATGACCAGCACGGCCGGGAGTGTCAAGCCAGAAGGGCTTTTTCAACCGTTAATGATGCCTGAGAAACGACGCAAAGCCTGATTCGGACCTTTGTTACGGGCAAAAAAAAGGGCGGGCAATTGGAGGGGGGGAACCCCAACGCCCGCCGCTTAAGTTGCCACCCGCTTTGGGTGCGGGCAGCGGCCCAGCCTGGAGGGAGGAGCAACCAGACTGGCGGTTGCGGACGGATCCGCGGTAACCAAACGTTCAGACGTTATGCCGCGAGGAATATTCACGCGACCCGAAGCGTCCTTGCCCGCGAGCGCCTTAAGCCGCTGCATCGTGAGCCGCCGGGCCCCTGCATTGAACAGCTTCACGCCTGTCCACGCTGCGTTTTTCCGCGGCGAGAGATAAGAGAGGCTGAGCGCAACGATGAAGGATTTTTCCTAAAGCGTCCGCTTGAAGGAGATGCTTGCGAGCATCAGCATCAGAGCCGTGAATACGGCCAGGAATTCGAGATCGTTTCGCACCGCGGCGAAATCGGCACCCTTGAAAAGGATGGATTTGAGCGCGCTCACCGCGTGAGTCTCGGGATTGAACCGAGAGAAGCTTCGGAGCCAGGGCGGAAAACTCTCGACCGGATAAATCGCGCCGCTCGGAAAAAACAGGATCACGTTCAGGAAGCCCGCGAAGGTCCCGACCAGCCGGGGATGGCTCGCGCGGCCGAGCAGCGCGAAAGTCATCGCCAGGATTCCAGTCGCCCCCATCACGATTATCGCAACCAGCATTGCGAGCGCCGGAAGCCCGCCCTGGATCGTGCTGCGAGTGATCAGAAGCCCGCTGAACAGCACCAGGATCGCGGCAACGCTCGTGATCGTGACGCCGCTGGCAAGGATTCCGCATGCGATCTCCCATCGCGACAGCGGCGTGACCAGGTAGCCCTCGGTCACGCCCATGAACCGGTCCATCACCCAGTTGAACACGCCCGACATCAGCGAGCCCATGAACAACGACATCACGATCACACCCGGAATGAGCGAGCGGTCGTAATCGACCGTGGTGAAGAGATCGCTCGGGCGCAGGACTATCTGTTTGAGCTTGGGCTCACGCGCGGTTACGAACTTCATCCGGAGGGTTGCGGCCGCGCCCTGAAGCACGCCTTCGATCGCGTCGGTGCTTATCTGATCGACGTTGTCCGTAAACAGGCCGAGTTCGGCGAGCCGGCCCTGCGCGACGTTCTTGCTGAAGTCGGGCGGGATGACGAGCGCGGCCTTGTAAACCCCGTCGCGCACGCCGCGCATCGCCTCACCCGGGTCCTCCAGGTAGGTGAGCCGTATGGTTTTGGGTCCGGCCTGAAGCGCCTGCAGTTTTTCCATCATCCGGATCGCGTAAATTCCGCGATCCTCGGCGACCACCGCGAGCGGCAGGTTCTTGAGCGTGCCCTGGAAGGAGTTGCCGATGATGACGAGGTAAACGATCGGCATCAGGATGGTGGAGAGCAGGGTAAGGGGGTTGCGCATGAGCTTGAGCAGGTCGCGCCGCATTATCGCCCATAGCTTCATCGCATCATCCCTCGCGGTTTCCTACCTCTGCTGCGGCATCCCGGCGCCGACCAGCAGGCTCACCTTGCGTGCCGGCTCGTCGCGCAGCGAACGTCCGGTGAACGCGATGAACACGTCTTCGAGCGAGACGCGCTGCAGATTGATCGACGTGACGTGGCCGGCGATCGCCTCGACGTCGCCTATGAGCCGCGGGATCAGATGCGCGCCGTCGTCGGCCCTGAGCATCAGCCTGCCGTTCAATCCCTCGCGCTTGACGTCATGAACGCCGGGCGCCGCGCGCAGCGTCGCGATTATCCGCTCCACGTCCCCCTTGACCTCGAGTTCGATCCGGTCGGAGCCCTTGACGCCGGATTTCAGTTCCGAAGGCGTTCCAAGCGCGATTATCCTGCCCCTGTCAACGATCGCGATACGGTCGCAAAGCGTCTCGGCCTCGTCCATATAGTGCGTGGTCAGCGAGATCGTGATGTCGCTCTCGCGGCGCAACTGCTCGAGCAAATCCCACACCGCTCGACGGCTCTGCGGGTCAAGCCCGATGGTCGGCTCATCGAGGAACAGGACCTCGGGCGCATGGATGAGCCCGCGCGCGATTTCCAGCCGCCGGCGCATCCCGCCCGAGTAGCTCGCGACGAGGTCCTTGCCGCGCTCGGACAATCCGACCATCTTGAGCAGGCGGAGGGCGCGCTCGCGCCGCTCGCGCCGCGCGACGCCGTAGAACTGGCCGTAGATATCGACGTTCTCCCATCCCGTCAGGTCGAGGTCCGAGGTCATCGCCTGAGGAATAACGCCGATAACCCGGCGCACGCGTTTGGGATGGCGCGCCACGTCGTGGCCGGCCACCAGCGCGCTGCCCGAGGTCGGCGGCAGAAGTGTGGTAAGCATCCGCACCAGCGTGGTCTTGCCCGCGCCGTTGGGACCCAGAAGGCCAAACAACTCGCCGCGGCGCACTTCGAGATTCACGCCGTCAACGGCGGTGAAGTTACCGAACCGCTTTACGAGGTCCTGGGTCCGTATTGCTGCTGAGTCTGGTTGCATTTCGGCGTTCGAAGGAAACTTCGGCCGTCATTCCGGGTTTGAAGGCGCCGGTGTCCTGCAGGACGCGAACCTTGACGTAAAAGGTTCGGATATCCTGACGGCCACGGCGCACGTCGGTCTCGGTGGCGAACTGGCCCTCCTGACC
>JAJYMR010000369.1 GCA_021786815.1 Deltaproteobacteria bacterium | reverse complement strand
CAACGCTGTGAGGTTAGTGGCTCGAATCGATGCTTGACGGCTGGATGGTCGCCTCGGTTATCTTGTAGCCAATCGCTAGTCGCTGAGCGATGCCCATGGGAAAACCACTGCTACCGGATGATATAAGGCACCGCGTTCCGCCAGGCCAATATCTGACCACGAAGTTCCCGGTCCTGAGCTATGGGCCGACGCCGCGGTTTGACCCTGCGAAGTGGGACTTCAGGGTTTTCGGGCTGGTTGAGGAAGAGCTGCGTTTCACCTACGAGGAGTTCCGCGCGCTGCCGCAAAGCAAACAGGTGTCGGACTTCCATTGCGTCACGAGCTGGTCGCGCCTCGACAATCTCTGGGAAGGCGTGAGCGTGACCGAGCTGATGAAACGCGTGCGGCTGAAGCCGGAGGCGAGATTCGTTCTGGCGCACTGCGACGGAGGCTACACGACCAACCTTCCTTTGAACGAGTTCCTCGACGACGACGTAATCCTGGCCCATCGCCACGACGGCCGCGACCTCGAACCGGACCACGGATGGCCGCTCAGGCTGGTCGTGCCCAAGCTTTACGCGTGGAAGAGCGCCAAGTGGCTGCGCGCGCTTCAATTCACGGACGTCGATTGCCGGGGATTCTGGGAAGTGCGCGGATACCACAATCACGCCGACCCCTGGAAGGAAGAGCGTTATTCCTTTCAGGAGGACTACGAGGACTGACGTTATCCGCGCAGCGGAAGATGACGGCCTCGCCCGCGAAGCCGCACTCGCGCGTCTTGAGCGCGAGGTCTTCGACCTATGTGTAATCGGCGGCGGAATTAACGGCGCAGCGGTCGCGCGAGACGCCGCGATGCGCGGGCTTGCGGTCGCGATGGTCGAGGCTCGGGATTTCGCATCCGAGACTTCGTCGCGTTCCTCCAAGCTCATCCACGGCGGATTCCGCTACCTGCCGCAGCTCCAGTTCCGGCTGGTCAGAAGCGCGCTGCGCGAGCGCGAGCTTCTGCGCCGGCATACCGCGCCCCATCTGGTGCGCCCAATCCGGTTCCTGTTTCCCATCTATCGCGGACGCGGCTTCTCGCCGTTCACGATGGCGGCCGGACTTCTCCTGTACGACTTCTTCGCGCGGATTCCCCGCTCGGAGCGCCATCGCAGCATCTCCGCCGAGCAAATGGTTGGTCTTGAACCGATGCTCTCGCGCGAGGGGCTTGCGGGCGGCGCGCTCTATTACGACGCGTGGGCCGACGATGCGCGAATCACGCTGGAAAACGCGCTCGACGCGGCGCTTCACGGCGCGGCCGTCGCCAACTATGCCTCGATGGAGGAATTTTGCGCAGCGCGCGACGGTAGCCCCGGTGCGGCGCTCGTGCGGGATCGGCTCGCCGGGCGCACGTTCGAGGTCCGCGCCCGGATTTTCGTCAACGCGGCCGGCCCGTGGGTCGATGACGTAAGACGGATGGAGGACAAGGACGCCGCGTCGAGCGTCCGGCTCACCAAGGGCGTCCATCTCGTTTTTCCACTCGAGCGCCTGCCGGTGCGCGAATCGCTCGTCCTCGGCGACGACGGCGGCCGGATCGTGTTCATTATGCCGCATGGGCAGTACGTGCTGGTTGGCACGACCGACACGGATTTTGAGGGTGATCGCGCGGCCGTCTCGGCCGAGAGCGCGGATGTGCAATATCTGCTGAACGTGGTCGGCGAAGACCTGCCCGGCGCGAAGCTGCGCGCCGAGGACATCGCCTCGAGTTTCGCGGGTCTTCGGGCTCTCGTCGTCGCCGATTCGGGCAGGGCGCCGTCGTCGGTTTCGCGCGAGGAGGTGGTTCTCGAGAGCGGCTCCGGGATGCTGACGGTTGCGGGCGGCAAGCTGACGACCCATCGCGAGATCGCCGAAAAAGTGGTCAACCGCGCGATGGCGAAGCTCGGGCGCGCCCGCGCGAAGTGTCCCACCGCCGTGACGCCCCTTCCGGGTGCGAGGCCTGTTGCGAAGCCTTGTGCGGACGCCGAAAGCGTACTTCTAGGTCTCGCTCCGCAGACTCGGGAAATCCTGGATTCGCGTTACGGTTCGCGCGCGCTCTTCGTTGCCGGAATTATCGCCGAGCGTCCCGATATGGCCGGGGCGCTTGCTCCCGGATGCCCTGCGATCGGCGCGGAAGTGGTGTATGCGGTGCGCAGGGAGATGGCGCACTCGCTGGCCGATTTCATGGTGCGGCGCACCTCGCTGGTGTGGCGCGCGCCCGCCGAGGCCGAGGCGGCCGCTCCCAGGGCCGCGGCTATCATGGCGCGGGAGCTTGGATGGGATGATGCGCGCGAACGTAGCGAGGTCGAGGCTTTCGTCATCGACATGAGCCGGCGACGGAGGCCTTGATGGCCGCACGAGAGTCGAAGGCCGCCCGTATCGCGCGAACCGGCCGTATTGCGGATACCCTCGCGCGTCTTTATTCCGACGCTCGCGTCACGCTGGACTTCAAGACCCCGTGGCAGCTTCTCGCCGCGACGATCCTTTCAGCCCAATGCACCGACGAGCGGGTCAATATCGTCACGCCGGCCTTGTTCAGGAAATATCCCGACGCCGAAGCGACCGCGGCGGCCGATGTCGGCGAGCTGGAGCGCATAATCGCGACGACCGGCTTTTTCAGGCAAAAGGCGCGCTCGCTCGAGAGCGCCGCCACGGAGATCGTCGAGCGTCATCGCGGTGAGGTTCCCACGGCGATGGAAGAGTTGGTGAAGCTGCGCGGCGTTGGCCGAAAAACCGCCAATGTGGTGCTCGGGCACGCCTACGGGATGCCCGGAATAGCCGTGGACACGCATGTAACGCGCGTTTCGCGGAGGCTTGGCCTGACCCGCGAGACCGATCCCGACAAGATTGAGGCCGCTCTGTGCGGACTTTTGCCGTCCGAGCGCTGGACGGCGTTCTCGATGCGCCTGATCCTGCACGGGCGGCGCGTATGCGTCGCGAGAAAGCCGCGATGCGCCGAATGTGCACTGCTCACCGATTGTTCACGTATCGGGGTTCGCGGCCCGATCGGGCAAATCACGGCCAATTAGCGGTCCCAGGCGCGCTTGAAGTGCTCGTTGGTGAAAGCACACGCTTCGATAAGGCTTGAAAAGTCGCGCCAGCGCCCTCGCTGCCCTGTTCGGACATATACTGCCGCCTTGTTTGAAGTGCCGGGATGACGTGCAATAATTCCGTTCACATGCCCCTCATCGACTATTAAACCGGGGGGTGCTTTCTGTGAAACTTCGGGTCGACGACATTACGGCTGAGGCGAAGGAGTTTTCCTTCGAGGAGGCAGAGGCGCAGGTCAATGTGGTTCTCGAGCGCGAGCCGGTCAGGGAATATCGGATCGAGGGGCCAATCAGCGTGACGGTTTCGTATTATCGCGCGGGCACCGATCTGTTTTTCGCCGGACGCCTGCGCGCCTCGACAAAGGCGGTCTGCGCCCGATGCGCCGAAGAGTTCCTCTGGCCGGGCGAGCGTGCTTTCCGTTTTGTGCTTGCGCCCAAGGCGGTAGGCTTTGCCGGGGAAACCGACCTGCACGCCGAGGACCTTGAATTTTCGCTTTACGAAGGCGACGAGATCGACCTCTCGCCTCTGATCCGCGAGCAGTTCCTGCTGTCGCTCCCGACGCGTCCGCTTTGCGCCGACGAGTGCCGCGGGCTCTGCCCGCATTGCGGCGTCAATCTCAACCTGGCTGAGTGCGGTTGTGCGGCGGAGAGTTTCGATGCGAGATTCGCCGCGCTGCGCTCGCTCAAGTTGCGCCGCTCATAATCCAAAATTCGAACGGGAAACTATTCGTCATGCAGGCACCCAAGAGACGCACCTCGAAATCCAAGCGCAACAAACGCCGCGCTCACGACGCGTTGCAGGCGGCCAACCCGGGCTCGTGCCCGCAGTGCGGTGAGCCCGCGATGCCGCATCGCGTGTGCCGTCATTGCGGGACCTACCGCGGACGCCAACTCGCCGAGATCACGGAATAGCGGCTTTCGGAGCAGCCGTGAGAATCGCGCTCGACGCGATGGGGGGTGACCTGGCCCCGAAAGTGACCGTTGAGGGCGCTGTCCTCGCGGCACGCGACTTCGGAGCCGAGGTTATCCTGGTCGGCGTACGCGAGAGCCTGGAGCGGGAACTCGCCGGCCACGACACGACCGGCCTTGCCATCCGAATCGTCCACGCGCCGGAAATCGTCACGATGGACGACTCGCCGCTCGAGTCGGTGTTGTCAAAACCGCTCTCGTCGATCCATGTCGGACTCGAGATGGTCAAGCGCGGCGAGGCGCACAGCTTCGTAAGCGCGGGCAATTCGGGCGCCGTGATGGCGGCGACGATGGCTATCCTTGGCAATCTGCCCCACGTCGATCGGCCCGCGATCGCCTCGCTGGTGCCGGTTACGGGTGGCCATGCGCTGCTTATCGACGCGGGAGCGAATCTCGACGTCAAGCCGCTGAACCTTGCGCAGTTCGCCGTGATGGGAAGTGTTTATTGCCGGCGGGTGCGCGGGGTCGCGCGTCCGCGGGTCGGGATACTCTCCAACGGAGAGGAAAGTTCCAAGGGAACCGACCTGACGCGCGCGGGCGCCGCGATGCTCCGACAGGTTCAGGCTGACATCAACTATATCGGCTACGTCGAGGGGCGCGACATCAACCGCGGCGCATGCGACGTGGTCGTGACGGACGGTTTTACCGGCAATATCGTGCTCAAGACCATGGAGGGATTTGCCGCGTTCCTGCTTGGCAACCTCCGCGAGGTCTTCAGCGCCAACTGGCGCAGCCGGCTCGGCTACCTGCTTATCCGCAAGGGGCTCGGCGGCATGCGCGAGCGGCTCGATCCGCACGAATACGGTGGCGCTCCGCTTCTGGGCGTCAGCGGCGTGGCGATAATAGCCCACGGCTCGTCGCCCGCACGTGCGATACGCAACGCAATCCGAGCGGCCGGCAACGAGGCCCTGGTTCGCCAGGTCAACACCGAAATAGTCGAGATCTTGGGCAAGCACGAATTCGTATCCACCGCGAAGCCGGCCGGCAAGGGATTCAAGCGGTTGTTTTCCCGGATGCGTGACCGGCTCCATCGCCATAACGCCCGCGAAGCCGAGGCGCAGTCGAAGGGCGGCGTTCCCGAAACCGGCGGCGAGGCAACGTCGGTGAAGCACGAACGTGGCCCGCATCAGGAACCGCCTCGCGTCGAGCCCACTACGGCTGCAAGCGAGCCCACGTTTCGAAGCAATGGCGTAAAACCCGATCCGTCCGCCGGCGCACCCGCGCGCGAGAACAAAAGCCTGGCCGCAACCACCTCGCCCGGTCACTCCGAGAGTTCCGCTTCAGATGAGAAGCCCGAAAGCGCCGATGACAATCATCCCGCGGGCGAGGGTGAGCGGCCTGAGGACAAGCGTTCCTGACGAACTGAAGAGAGCGTTGAGATGAAACTTGCCTTTCTCTTTCCCGGGCAGGGATCGCAGCGCGTCGGGATGGGTGCGGAACTCGCGCACAACTTTCCCGTCGCTCGCGATACATTCAAGGAAGCCGACGACGCGCTTGGATTCGCGCTTTCGCGGCTGTGCTTCGAAGGACCCGAAGAGGAACTGAGGCTTACCGCCAATACACAGCCGGGGCTGGTCGCCGTCGAGATAGCCGCGCTGCGGGTGTTCGAATCCGAGTACGCCCTTGAGCCGGAGCTTGCCGCGGGCCATAGCCTTGGTGAATACAGCGCGCTGGTTTCGGCGGGTGCGCTTCGATT
>JAJYMR010000045.1 GCA_021786815.1 Deltaproteobacteria bacterium | reverse complement strand
ACCACGACTCCCATCACCGTTCCCGGTACCGGCGCATACTATTATCCGCCCGAATTCCCCGCCGGCACGCAGAACATCTACATGCGAGTCCTGCTTTCGCATTGGTCTGACGGCGTGGGCGGGGTGACGCTCGAATTCGACGAGCTCCAGGTGCTGCGGGCCGAGACCAACGCCGCATGGCTCAACATTCTGCCGAATCCGAGCTTCGATTTCCCTGGCCAGCCGACGTCGAACCCCGCCTCGTGCTACAAGGACGCGATTATCGGACGGGCCAACAAGCTCGCGATTGCCACTCCGCTCACGGACGCGAACGTCGATCTTCCCACGCTCGAGGATTGGCACACTGACTGCGTGACCAACGATCGCGGCTGCAACGCTATCCTGGACCGCCCGGGCACTCTGTTCGACGCTCTAAGAACGGTTGCGGCTGCCGGGCGCGCCACCTTCGCGATTAACGACGGGCTCTACTCCGTCGTACGCGACCTCGAACAGAGCACCCCCGTCCAGCACTTCACGCCCAGGAACTCGTGGGGCTTTCGGTGGACGAAAAACTTCCCGATGCTGCCCGGGGCGCTGAAGGTTCGCTTCATCAACCCGAACCAGGGATGGAACCCCGATGAGGTGGTCGTTTATGACGACAACTACAATCCGGGCAACACCACTCTCTTCGAGACGCTGGACCTTTCGAATTTCGTCACGGACGTGAATCAGGCATGGCGAGCCGGCCGCTACCATCTCGCGGTAAGCCGCCTTCGTCCGACGACGTACGAGCTGTACTGCGATTTCGAAAACCTGGTTTGCACGCGCGGCGACCTGGTCCTCGTCGAGCACGACGTTATCTCCGCTGGCCTCGGGGCCGGCCGAATCAAATCCGTCACGCTGGACGGCTCGGGGAATTGCACCGGGATCACGACGGATGAGCTGTTCACGTTCGATTTCGGTTCCACTTACGTTGTCCGTATCCGGCGCACGGCGGACGGAACCAGCCTCTACCAAACGCTGAATAATCCCGCCCCTTCGCTGGCGGCGACGATCAATTCGAGTGCGACGGGCGTTTGGGTGGCCGCGAGTCTTGCGATATCCGGAAACGACGGCGCGCCGGCGTTGCGGGCGTCCGCCCTCGGCCCGACCGGCACCTCGAGTTCGGCGGCAGTGACGATGCCCACTGGCACGCAGGCGGGCGATCTGATCATTGCCCAACTGGCGTTCCAGGCGAATCCGGGAACGATTACCGCACCGGCCGGATGGGAGCTTGTGCTGGAGAGCAACGACTCGGGCAACACCACGTTCGAGGCTATCTATTTCAAGCTGTCGAACGGTTCCGAGCCGGGGAACTATACATTCAGTTGGGCCAATAGTGTCGCGTACCTTTCGGGTGCCGTGGCGTTCTCGAACGTCGCGAACGATCGGCCGATAGAGAGCAGCAACGGTCAGAGTTCCGCGTCCGGTACCTCCGCGCCGACTCCAGTGGTGGCGCCTTCGGCGCCCCTGAACTCACTGATCGCCGTGTTCGCGGTACAGAACAGCTCTGGCACGCTCAGCCTCGCCGACACGACGCAGCTATGGGCGCCGGCGACCGGTTTGGGAGCTTGGTATTTCACGCCGTCGTCAGTGGCGACCGGGGAACTCACCTTCCAGACCGCGATCCCGTCCACCTCGCCGCAGCCGGCGGCTGGTGACCTCGTAATGTTCGGCCTGTCGGGCTCGGAGACGATTCAGTGCATCGTTGCCAAGATCGAACCGGCCAAGGAGCTGAGCGCGCGACTGTACTTGGTGGATTATGCACCCGACGTTTTCCAGGCCGATCAAGGCACGCCGCCGCCTTTTGCCTACGGCGTCACCGAGCAAATCCCTGTGCCGGTGATCGAGTCGGTACGTTCGGACGACTCCGCGCTCACCACAGATATCGACGGGAGCAAGATCGGACGCATTCTGATTTTCCTCGAACCTTCACCTATGACCGGCCGCCCGCCCGGCGTGTACTTCAGCGGGATCGGCGTGCAGGTTCGCAACTCCGCAACCAACCAGACCAATCCGCGAGGCGCATACTCTTCGACCGCGACTTACAATCTCTGGGACTCGGTCACCTACAACGACCAGTCGTGGATATGCTTTGCCGACAATACGACGGGCGTCACGCCAGGGACTAACTCCAGCGCCTGGGGCCTGCTGGCGAGTGGCGGCGAGTGGGTTCCGATGCCGACGCAGCCCTATAACAACGGCACCGTCGTCAGCGTCTATCCGGTCAGCATCGGCCAGACCGTGGATCTGCGCGTACGCAACGAACTGAGCGATGGCTCGGTGTCGGCGTGGACTGAATACGACGGCCATCTGGTCGAAGGGCAAATCACGCCGCCTCAGGACGCGAGCAATCTCACCGCCACGCTGGTGACGCTTCAGGCGGTCAAGCTCAAATGGACGCCGAGCCCGTCGCCGAACATCCGCGAGTACGAGATTCGCCAGGGCGCGAGCTGGTCCACGGCGACCGTCGTCGCCAACGTCCGCACGACCCATTTTCAGGACCACGACCTCGCGTTCGGCACGTACACCTTTTGGGTCGGCACGATCGACACCAGCGGTAACTATAGCGCAAATCCCCCCAGCGTCACCGTGACGATTGGTGCGAATCAGGGGACGGGAACCCTCGACGACATCGGCGATGGCACAACCTACGCGCGCCCGCTCGCGAGCGCGCTCTCAGGGGGCAAGCTCAACCTGTCCTCGGGCGCGAACGGTCTCGCCGGGCAAGTGCCGGAGGGCTTCCTCGCGCCCGGCTCGGCGACGTCGCCTGGCTCGCAGTCGTGGAGCGGCTCGCAATCGTGGGGCGCAAGCTTTTACGGCCCGTGGACTGAGTCGGGTTCGTCGATCAGCACGAGCGGCAGCGGCTCCGCCTTGTGGGCGACGGTCTCGGCGTTCAACTTCAACCGCGCGCTCCAGGTTCAGGCGTCGGCGAACAGCTCGATGGTCGCGACGCTCTCGATGCCTGCGCCACACTATGCGAACAACAACGGCGACACTGTCGTCACGCTGGTCGTGCTCGACAACGTGCCGGCTGGAATCGGCTTGGCTATCCATACGAACTATCCAAGCTGGTCGTCAAACTACTACTGGGGTACTGAGCCAGCCGGGATGCCCGGCAGTGGAAGTACCAGCATGGGTGCGCTGCCGACGATTACGCCCGGCGTGCCGTTTAGCCTTACTATCCCGCGAGGATTCTCCAGCGCCGTAAACTACTTTGTGCTGGGTGTCCTGGCGCCGTCAGGCTCGGTATCTACCGTAGCAGCCCTCAACTGCTTCAGCAGCGCCGACGGATCGTTTGGCGAGTATCACGCCTATTACGAATGGTTTAACATCGCCGACGTGGCGATCGATGTCCTGAACGGTAGCGACATTATCAACCTGCTCGCTTTCTTGAGTTGCAACGGCGCGAACTTCGCTAACAATGACAGTGTTGCAGCGCGCGTCGCGGACGAGGCCGGCAATGTGGTTGTAGCTCCCCAGACTATCTTGGCTGTTAATGGGTCTTCCGCGACTAGTAATTTCTCGACGATCAACACGCCGCTCGTGGGCGCACCAGCCGCCGCGAGCTCGGGGCTGCATACCTATAGCCTCCAGATCGCTGCGATCAACGGGAGCGGCACAAATACCCCGACCGCGACTGCCACGGCTGGGCGGCTGTGGGGATGGGATGCGCGCGCATGATTACCTATGTGATATATGTCAAGACCACGGGCAGTGTCCGCCGCGTCGGCCGTGCCACTTCGCTCGAGGCGATACGCTTGGGCGCGGACGAGGAAGTCGCAGAAGGCATCTCGGACGCCGATTTCGCCGCTGCATGGAACGAGTTCCCGCACTATTTTCGGCTCGATCCGGCGTCCAGGCGGATTGAGAGAAAAAGACCTCTCGCACTCTCTGCGAGCACGTTCACGATCGCGGCTGACTGCAGCTATGCAAGCACGATTTCGACGGGCGTGAGCGCGCTGGTCAGCGTTGTGGTGAACGGCCTCAGGCAGTCGATCAGCGGCTCCGCGATGCTCGTTCACGATACGCCGGGCGACCTGATGGTCGAGGTCGACCCCGATGACCCGAACTATTACACCGACCGGCGTGCCCGGGCGTGGAGCGCGATGGGGCCGGGCGGCGCGCACGGCGCGCTGATCATCAATGTCGAGCCGCCCGCCCAAGCGTTACCGTCGGGAGGCTCCGGAGGTGGAGCGAATGGCTGACGTAATCCGAGCTGGGCGTGGCGCGTCGGGAAATCAGCCCGGCACGATCCCAACTGAATCGCAGCTCACCCGCGCCTCGCGCTCGGCCGCCGACGCGGCGGCGAAGGCGGAGGGCCTCGCGGCGCTTACGGCCGGCCTTCACGACATGGTCGCCGCCATGCATCGCGAGCTGAAGCGTGGCAACGACCTGATGCGAGACTTCATGGCCGACAGCAGACGGCTCCGCCGCTCGACGGTGATCGCGGCATGGCAAACGCGAAAACACGATAGGAACCAGCGCGAGCTCATGCGCGCAATCGACGAGCTGAAGGAGGAGGTCCGGCGATGGAGAGCGCAGTGATCCGGGAATACGGAGATTTCGTGCGCTTGGTGTTCCAGCGCACGCGGCAGATCGTCGAGCGCCGCGCCGAGCCGTCTCTGCGCGCTGACGTGACACGCCATTTGGCGACGATGGAAAGCTCCAAAGGAATGCGCCCTGCGCTCGTTGCGTGCGCGGCGCGCCTCACCCACGTCGGCGAGCGGAGTGATTACGACTCGACGCTGAACGTGCTCGACCAGGCCGTTGCCGTGCAGCTCGTCCACGAGGCAACCCTTGTGGTGGATGACATCATCGACGACTCGTCGGTGCGCCGCCACGCGCCCGCGCTTCATACCGCAGTTGGTGCCGTCGTCGCGGGCGCCGCGGCGGCGGAGATGAACACGATTGCGTCCGAGCTACTCGACGTTGTAACGGAATGGCGCGAACTACTGCGCCGGACCGGCCGCGAGATCGCTGTCGCGGAAGCGACGCAGGAGCGCGACCGCGGGCATTCGCTACCATATCCGCTTCCGCGTTGGGAACGCGTCGCGCTCGGCGACACAGGCGCGCTCTTGTTCCTTGCGGCCGGAGTCGGTGGAATCGCGAAGCCGCACGAGATTGAGTGGCTGCGTGCTCTCGCGATTCTCCGCCACGGCCTTGACGATGTGGACGACCTCGTCGTTCCCGGCGGCGATCAGGCGGATGTACGGATGAAGGTCGGCACGCTGCCCGCGTGCTTCGCCGCAGGATGGTCGAAGGAGTCCCTGGTCGCGGCGATACCCAGGTCACTCAGCTACCTGCAGGCGTGGCTCGCCGTGCCACATCCAACCGAAGCGGAGCCGTTCTTTGAGGATTTTCGCTCCACATGGGCCGAGCTATCCTCCCGCGTCGGCATCGAGGCGCCGTCATCGCAACCTTCGGCGCCTCGCGACAGCGCGGGCCTCGACGCACGCGATCGCCGATCGTCAGGTCTTTAGTCCGGGGAACGAGGCAGCTTCGCTCCCATAGCGCCTTTGACGACGGCGAGCATCAGACGTACATCGGTGCCGGCCCTGTGATAGGGGCCCGGCACGAATGTCTGCGCGATCTCGATCAGCCGGGCGCGACGGCTTTCCTCGCGCACGCCGAGACTGTGGAGTAGCGACCAGTAATCTCCGAATTGAAACTCCCTCTCGATTCCAGCGGCTTCGAAC
>JAJYMR010000039.1 GCA_021786815.1 Deltaproteobacteria bacterium | reverse complement strand
CGGGGACGCGATCGCTAGGCCGGAACGCCACGACGGTTCGGACCGGTCGCCGTCGATGACGAAACGGGGGATTATCGAGGAACTTCTCGCCCGGCGTCAGAAGTTTTCGCATCGCGAGTCCGAGACTGTCGTCAACGCGATGTTCGACGCGATGGCGGCGGTGCTGGCGCGGGGTGAGCGCATAGAAATCCGCGGATTCGGGACCTTCGGCGTCAAGCCTCGCGACGCCCGCCAGGGCCGCAACCCGAAGACGGGCGAAGCGGTCGCGGTCGAGGCCAAGCGGGTCCCGTTTTTCCGCGCCGGCAAGGAACTTCGGACAGAGGTAAATGCCGCGGGGCCGAAGGCACGATAGCGGCGGCGACGGCCCGCCCCAATTGTGGGCGCCGTGGCGTTACGCATATATCCGCCGCGCCCGCTCGGGCCCCGAGGCGTGCATCTTCTGCGTCAAGGAGCTTGGCGCGGTCGAGCGCAGGAGCAGGCTGGTTCTTCATCAGGACGCCGAGGCGGTCGTGATGCTGAATCGCTACCCCTACAATAACGGCCACATCATGGTCGCCCCGCGCCGCCATCTCGGCTCCCCGGAACTGCTCAGCGCAAAGGAGCGGGCGATACTCGCCGAACTGGTTTCCTCGTCGGTCGAGCGGCTCAGAAAGGCTCTTACGCCCGCCGGATTCAACGTCGGAGCCAATATCGGCCGCACCGCCGGGGCGGGATTCGCCGACCATCTGCACTGGCACATTGTTCCAAGATGGGACGGCGACACGAATTTCATGCCGGTGCTGGCCTCCACGCGCGTCCTCTCGCAGCATCTCAAGGAAAGCTTCAGGACGCTTGCGCCGCTTTTCAAAGGGATCCGAACTCAAATATCCTAATAATTGCCACTCGGCGGAATCCCACATGGATCAAACGCTGCTGAATCTGCATACGCTGGGAGAGCTCAAGCGGGTCGGTTACAAGGTCAAGCCGGTGCGCCAGGAGATGCGCGACAACCTGCTCGACCGTCTGCGCCGGCGCGAAAAGGTCATCCCGGGAGTTGTCGGCTACGAGGAAACGGTCCTGCCGGAGATCGAAAACGGCGTACTGGCGGGACATCACATGGTCTTTCTCGGGGAGCGCGGGCAGGCCAAGTCGCGTATCATCCGGTCGCTTGCCTTGCTGCTCGACGAGGATGTTCCGGCGGTCAAGGGCTGCGAGGTCAACGACAATCCGTACGAGCCGATTTGCCAGCGGTGCAAACGGATGCTGGCTGAGAAGGGCGACGAACTGGAGATCGCCTGGATCGGCCGCGAGCATCGTTACGCCGAGAAGCTCGCGACGCCCGACGTCTCGGTTGCCGACCTGATCGGCGAGATCGATCCGATCAAGGTGGCCGAGGGCCGCTACCTGGCCGACGAAGAGACCATCCACTACGGGCTCATCCCGCGCACCAATCGCGGCATCTTCGCCATCAACGAACTTCCCGATCTCACCGAAAAGGTGCAGGTCGGATTGTTCAACCTGATGGAGGAGAAGGACGTACAGATAAAGGGCTACAAGATCCGGCTGCCGATCGACATGATCTTCGTGGCGAGCGCGAACCCGGAGGACTACACCTCGCGCGGGCGCATCATCACGCCTCTCAAGGATCGTTTCGACATCCAGATCCGGACCCATTATCCGAAGACCCGGGAACACGAGATCGCCATCATGGAGCAGGAGGCGAGCTATCCCGCATCGGCCGGTATGGCGCTGCGCGTCCCGCAGTTCATGAAGGAACTCGTCGCCCAGATAACCTTCGAGGCGCGCGCCTCCAACGAAATAAACCAGACCTCCGGCGTGTCGGTCAGGGTCACGATTAACAATTTCGAGTCGGTTGTCTCCAACGCCGAGAAGCGCGCGGTGATATGTGGCGAGAACGAGATCGTTCCGCGCCTATCGGACCTGCACTCGCTGTACGCTTCGACGGCCGGCAAGATCGAGCTCGAATACGTCGGCGAGGACAAGAAAGAGGAAGACCTGATCGAGCGGCTCATCAACCGCGCGGTCCTCAAGATCTTCGACGTCTATTTCAAGCTGGACGACGCCAACCTGAAGCACGTGATCGGCTACTTCGAGCAGGGATGGGGCGTTGAGGTTTCCGACACCGCGCCCGCCTCAGAGTACATGGAGCCGATCCGGGAGATCCCAGCGCTCAGGGAAGCGATCGATTCCATTGGCCCGCTGGAAACGCCGGGCCTGATGGCTGCGGCGAGCGAGTTCATTTTCGAGGGCCTGCACCTGCATCAGAAGCTCAACAAGGATCGCGAGGGCGGACGCTTCTCCTATCACGCCTGACACGAGGCCATGCGATGGCGACCACCACACGCTACACGCAGTGGGACGGCACTCAGCAGATAAAACTCGACGCCGACAAGGTCTTCGAGAAGCTCGCTGAGTACCTTTCCTACACCGACGACATCCGCCAGGCGATGGACTGGATGATGCGCCAGGGGATGGACTTCGACGGGATGCGCGTGATGGGGCTCGACGAGTTCATCGAGCAGCTTCGCCAGGAGATGCGCCAGCGCTATCGCGACTTCAACCTTAAGGACGCGCTCTCGCAGATGGAGTGCAAGCTCGAGGACATCCTGAACCGCGAGCGCCAGACGCTGGAGTCGATGCGCGGCAAGAAGCCCGGAATCGAAGACAAGCAGCATCGTCTCCAACGCCTGCCGCGGCGGCTCTCCGAGGCGATCCGCAAGCTCGAGAGCTACCAGTTCGAGAACGAGCAGGCCAAGGCCGATTTCGAGGAACTGCTCTCCGAATACGAGAACATCCGCGACCTCGAAAACTTCCGCGACCGCAACCAGCATCTGTTCCACGGGCCGAAGAGCCTCAACTACCAGGAGGCGCTCGATCTGATGCACGAGATGGAGCGCATGCGGCAACTGGAACAGGACCTGATGTCGGGCAACTTCGAGACCATCTCGCTCGAAGACCTCCAGCAGATTCTCGGCCAGCAGGCCCTGCGCGACTTCCAGAACTTGAAGCAGGTGATGGTGCTGCTGAGCGAATCCGGATACCTGATGCCCAAGGGGGAGCATTTCCAGCTATCGCCAAAGGGCGTGCGCAGGATCGGCCAGCTCGCGCTGCGCGACATCTATCAGAGCCTGCTCAAGGACCGGACCGGCAGCCATTCCACCGACTATCGCGGTATCACCGAGATTCGTCCCGACGAAACCAAGCGCTACAGCTTCGGCGACCCGCTCAACATCAACCTCGTCGCCACACTCAAGCACGCGCTGGCGCGCAAGGCGGGCGTGCCGCTTCAGGTCAATCCCGACGATTTCGAGGTTTACGAGAACGACTTCGGCACTTCGTCGTCCACCGTGCTCTGCCTCGACATGTCGTGGTCGATGAGCTGGGAGGGACGCTTTGCGGCGGCCAAGAAGGTCGCGATGGCGATGGAGACGCTGATTCGCTCCAAATTTCCGCGCGACTACTTTTCGATTGTCGGGTTTTTCACCCGGGCCGTCGAGTTGAAGCTCAAGGACTTGCCCGAAGCCTCGTGGAACATGGGCGACCCGTTTACCAACCTGCAGGACGGGCTTCGCCTGGCCTCGGAACTGCTCGCGCGCCATCCCTCGCGCAATCAGCACGTGATCGTTATCACCGATGGCCAGCCGACCGCCTATTTTCTCAACAAGCGGCTTTACTGCGAGTGGCCGCTCTCGTTCGGCGGCATCAGCATGCGGGCCGCGCAGGAGACTCTCAAAGAGGTCGAGCGGGTCACGCGCAAGGGAATCACGATCAACACCTTCATGCTCGACGACTCGCCGAGCCTGCGTGCGTTCGTCGAAAAGATGACGCAGATAAACCAGGGCCGCGCGCTTTACACCCGCCCCGACCATCTCGGCGAGTACATGCTGGTCGATTATCTGACCCGAAAACGAAAACGCGCCTGACCTGCGCCGCTCTTTCGAATCGGCGCTCTAACGGCCTCGTGCGGAGCGCGCATTCGCGTCGCGCGCCGTCGGCGATTCCCGCAGCGCCGCTTCCGTCTCACGCGCGTGCGTCATGGACTGCCCTGGCAGCGTCCATGCGCCGCCGATCTCCCTGAGCACGATCCTCTCTTCCAGCGCGCCGGCCGCGCTGAGCAGGCGCGACATCGGCTCTTCGATCGGCTCCCTGGACAGATGGAACGTTCCCCAGTGGATTGGAACCAGGTAGCGCGCTCCGCTCTGCACGAACATCCGCCACACCTCCTCGGGGTTGGCGTGGTTCCAGATGAAGGGGTTGTAGGCGCTGATCGAGAAGGCCGCTATTTGCGGCGGATTATGCGCGAGTTCGCCGAAAAGTTCGGTGTAGGCGCTGTCGCACGCGAGCAGCATTCGATAGCCGTCTTTTTCGAGCACGTAGCTCGCAAAGCCGTAGTCGGCTCCGAACGGCGGCCATCGCTTGCCCCAATGCCTCGCGCCCATCGCGGTTACCCTGAGTCCCGCGACCTCGGCGCTCTCGCCCCATTCGAGTTCCCTCACGTCGCGATAGCCGAGACGGCTGATTATGCGCCCGCATCCCCTGGCCGCGACGACCACCGCGCTCTTGGGCAACGCCTTGAGCGAGCGGATGTCGAGATGGTCCATGTGGGCGTGGGTGACGAGAACAAGGTCCGCGAAATCAAGTTCCGGCGGTGAAAGCGGGGCGGGCACGATTCGCTTCGGCCCCACGGTGATGAACGGCTCAAGCGAGACGCCAATCCTTTCGAAGAGCGTGGGATCGGTTATCACCCTGACGCCGAAGAAGTTGATGAGCAGCGTCGCGTGGCCGAGGTTGGCGACGGTCAGGTGTTCGTTGGGCCACGCGGATGGCTCGAACAGGGATGTCTTTGGCATGGATTCGTGTTTCCCGGCGCAGGTTTCCCGTTCAATTCTCGCACTATAGCACAGCGCCGCATGCGCGACGCCGCAATTCCGCGCGCAAACGTTCCGGCTAAGGCTTTTCGGCGACGACGAGCGAAGAACTGAACGGCCTGCCCGGCATCGGAAGCTGGTTTACAGAGGCGAAGCCCGCGTCCTCCAGCCATCGCCGGATTTCATCGAAGCTGTAGTCGCGCCCGTAGGTGGTGAGGAGCAAGTACAGCGAGAAGACCGCGCCCGCCCGGGGTTCGGTCAAATCCGCATTCATGATGTGGTCCTTGATGATCACGCGGCCATGGGACGCGAGCGCGCGAAAGCACTTGCGCATCAGGAGCGCGTTGGTCTCGGGCGGCTCGCTATGGATGATGTTCGAGATGAAAATGGCGTCGCACGGCCCGGGAAGCTCATCGCGCCGATAATCCACCGGCACGAGTTCGATCCGATCCATCACCTCGGCTTCGCGTTCGGCAAGGAGCTGCCGAGCGACCGCAAGCGTCGCCGGAAGGTCGCAAATCGCCGCGCGCATCGCGGTCCATCGCCTGAGCATCGTCGCCGCGTAGGTGCCCGGTCCGCCGCCCACGTCCACGAGCCTGCGGACGCCGCTCAGGTCGAGATTCTCGGCCAGGTAACGCGCATCCCCGCGCGCCCTGACCAGGCTGTCCATCGCGCTTATAAACCGGAGAGTCTCCTCGGGCCTGGTCTGAAACATGTCGGGAGTGCGCGCGGGCCTGCCGCTGCGTATCGACTCGTCGAGCCGGCCCCATAGGTCCCATAGCGCCTCGTCGAACAGGACCATCCCGCCCATGTATTCGGGCGAAGATTTAAGGAGATAATGGCGCGCCGGCGCTCCGAGCCGAAAGCGCTCGCC
>JAJYMR010000124.1 GCA_021786815.1 Deltaproteobacteria bacterium | reverse complement strand
GAGGGCGCGCCGGCGCGCCACGATTGGGCCATGGCGGGCTCGCGTCACGAGGCGGAACAGGGCGAACATGCGAAAGGCGGCGGCGAAGGCGTGCTTTTCGTGGTGGCGACTCCGATTGGAAATCCGGGCGATATAACGCTTCGCGCGCTCGAAGTGCTCGGCGATGCGGACCTCGTGGCGTGCGAGGATACGCGCCGCACCGGACTTCTGCTCGCCTCGCATCGGATAAGGAAACCGCTCGTTTCGTATTTCGAGCACAACGAGGAAAAACGCATCCCGGAGCTTATCGAGCGGCTTCACTCAGGCGCAAAAGTCGCGCTGGCTACGGACGCGGGCACGCCCGGAATCTCCGACCCCGGTTTTCGCCTCGTCCGCGCGGCGCATGAGGCGGGTATCCGCGTCACTGCCGTGCCGGGCGCTTCGGCGCTGCTCGCGGCGCTTTCGGTCGCCGGAATACCGACCGATCGCTTCACGTTCGAGGGCTTTCTTCCTACGCGCGAGACGGCGCGCCGCCGTGCCCTCGAAGCGCTCCGTTCGGAGACGCGCACGATGGTGTTCTTTGAGGCGGCGCGCCGGCTTGCCGGGACGCTCGCTGCGATGGCAGACGTGCTGGGTGCAGGGCGCGAGGCCGCGGTTGTGCGCGAGGCGACCAAGATTCACGAAGAGACGGTCCGAGCGCCGCTCGGCGAGCTTGCCGGAATTTTCGCCCGCAGGGAGGCGCTTGGCGAAGTGACGATCGTAGTCGAAGGCGCGCCGTCGAAGGGCGCCGTGCCGGAGCGCGCCGAGCATGGGGCGGTCAGCGTCGATGCGCTTTTGGACGCAGGCCTTAGCCTCAAGCAGGCAAGCGCAGTCGTGGCAAAACTGACCGGGCGAAGCCGCCGCGAAGTCTATAACGAGGCTCTGAGCGCGCGTCGGAGTGGCGATGAAGAGCCCGAGGGCGGCGAGCGCGAGGGCTAAAAAGGGCTCAAATTGGCCTGAACGGTCTTGCCCGTGACCTTGCAGTGGCCGCGCGGGTGCGATTGAATGCCCGAGACGGGTAATTGTGGGGATGGTGAAGAGGTCAGCGGGCCGCACATCCAAGCCGGCGGGCGCCGACACCGAGCGTCCTCCGACGCTCAGTGTGCTTGTCATCCACGGCCCCAACCTGAATCTTCTCGGGGAACGCGAACCCGGCATTTATGGCAGGACGCGGCTCCCGGATATCGACCGCGGGCTTAAGGAATTGGGCCGCGAGCTTGGACTCGAAGTCGAAACCTTCCAATCCAACGGCGAAGGCGAGATCGTGAGCCGCATCCAGCAGGCGCGCGGCCGGGTCGACGCGCTCCTGATCAATCCCGCCGCCTACACGCATACGAGCGTGGCGATCCGCGACGCGATAATCGCGCTCGACGTCCCCACCGTCGAGGTTCACTTGTCGAACGTCTATCGGCGCGAGCCGATGCGGCATCGCTCCACGATAGCCGATATAGTAGCGGGCAGGATCATGGGCTTCGGAGCGGAGAGTTACGTGCTTGCACTTCGTTCGGTGAGGGGCCTGGTTGAATCGTCGCATGCAAAACAGGGCTAGTGGCGCCACTCGGTCTCGCACCGGCGCCGGAAGCCATCCGCATAAACCTGGAGACCAGATGGAGTTGCGCGAAATAAAGGCCCTCTTGTCCCTGATGCAGGACTACGGGCTCGTGGAACTGGAGATCGAAGACAAAAAGGGCAAGGTCCGCCTGGTGCGCGGCGCGACTGGCGCTCATAACGAAACCCCGGCGCGGGTTGCGGTCGCGGTCGCTTCCGCCACTCCCGCGCGAACGGCGTCCGCGGCGGCCGAGCCCGGCTCCGAGGCGGGCGCACCGGCCGGAGAGATCCAGCTCGCACCGAATCAGAAAATCGTCGCAAGCCCGATGGTGGGAACGTTCTACCGTTCGCCCTCGCCCGACGCGCCGCCGTTTGTCGAAGAAGGCACGCACGTGCGCAAGGGCCAGCCGTTATGCATCATCGAGGCGATGAAGATGATGAACGAGATCGAGGCCGACATGGCCGGCCGCGTGGTAAAGATACTCGTCGACAATTCACAGGCGATCGAGTATGGGCAACCGCTCATGATTCTCGAAGCCGGATGAGGCGGCAGGGCAGATGTTCAAAAAACTCCTGGTCGCAAACCGCGGCACTATCGCAATCCGAATAATCCGCGCGTGCCGCGAGCTCGGAATCCCGACTATCGCGGTCTATTCGACCGCCGACAGGAACTCGCTTCACGTCCGAATGGCCGATGAGTCGGTCTGTATCGGGCCGCCGCAGGCCGAAGCGAGCTACCTCAATATCCCTTCGATAATCAGCGCGGCGTTGACCTACGGTGCCGACGCGGTCCATCCGGGCTACGGCTTCCTGAGCGAGAACGGCGACTTCGCCGAGGCGTGCCGGCGTTCGGGGCTGAATTTCGTAGGTCCCCAGGCGCGGCACATACGGCTGATGGGCGACAAGCCGCGGGCACGCCGAATCATGAGGCGCGCCGGTGTGCCGGTTCTGCCCGGAAGCGAAGGCAAGGGAATCACCGAGCTCAGGGAGGCGGTCGCCGATGCCGATCGCCTTGGCTATCCGGTGCTGATAAAGGCCGCGGCCGGAGGCGGTGGCAAGGGGATGCGCGTCGTGCGCGACGAAAAAGAGCTTGGCCGGCTGTTTCCGCTCGCGCGCGCCGAGAGCGAGGCCGCCTTCAATTCGCGCACGATGTACCTCGAGAAATACCTGGAACGCGCGCGCCACGTGGAATTCCAGATCCTTGCCGATCAGAAACGCAACGTTATCCATCTTGGCGAGCGCGACTGCTCCATCCAGCGCCGCCATCAGAAGGTGATCGAGGAATCACCCTGCCCGGTGCTGACCGCCCGGCTTCGCGACAAGATGGGCCGCGCGGCGGTGCGCGCCGCCGAAGTCGTGGGCTATTCGAATGTCGGCACGGTCGAGTTCCTGCTCGCGCCCGGCGGCGAATTCTACTTCATCGAGATGAACACGCGGATCCAGGTGGAGCACGGGGTCACCGAGATGGTGACGTCGTTCGACCTGGTCAAGGAGAGTATCCGCATAGCAACCGGCGAGCCGCTCGGGTTCAAGCAGAAGCAGCTGCGGATCAACGGGGCGGCGATGGAATTCCGGCTGTACGCCGAGGATCCCAACACGCACATGCCGTCGCCGGGCGTCGTGACCAACCATCATCCCGCCGGAGGACTTGGCGTCAGGGTTGAGACCGCGCTTTACGACGGATACCGGGTGCCGGTGCATTACGACCCGCTGGTCGCGAAGCTTATCGTGCACGCCGACGATCGGGCGCTAGCGATCGCGCGCGCCAAGGCCGCGCTTCGCGAGTACCAGATCGACGGTATCAAGACGAATATCCCGCTCCATCTGCGAATCCTCGAGGATCCGGACTTCATGGCTGGCGAATTCGCCACGGACTTTCTCACCCGCTACGAGCCGGCCTCTGAATCGGCCAAATCCGAGGGTGTGAAGGCGGCATCTTGACCTCGGCATCGTTGGTCCGGCTTGATAGAAACAGAGTGCGTGCGGCCTGCGCGGCGGCGCATTATTCCGAAGCGGATTTTCCTTCCAGATGAAACGAACCGCTCTTGCGATAGCTTTGCTCATAGCCTTCGCCACGGCCCCCGGTGCGTCCGCGTGGGCGCAGGGAGCGCCGATGATTCCCGGCGCCAATGCCGCGCCGCCCGGCGAACCGCAGCCGAAGATCCAGGTCATCGACCCGCTCTACAGCTTCGGGACAGCGCTCGAAGGCGAGATGGTCAAGCACACGTTCAAGTTCAAGAACGTGGGCAAGGGACGTCTTGTGATTCGCGGCGTCAGGACTTCGTGCGGATGCACTGCGGCCACGCCCACCAAGAGCAATCTCGCCCCGGGCGAGGTCGGTGAGGTCGCAGTAGGCTTCGACACCCGCTTCCAGAAGGGGCATCAGGTCCGCACGATCACGCTCTTTACGAATGACCCGGCGAATCCGCAGGCGGCGATGACGCTGCAGGGCGACATCAAGCAGCAGGTCGCGGCGAGCCCGTCGGAAGTCAACTTCGGCAAGGTCAAGCGCGGAACCGAGCTTACGCAGGCGGTCGTGCTCAACGACCTGACCGGGCACAAGGGATTCAGCGTGGGGCCCATCTCCAACTCGAATCCAGCGATAAAGGTCGTCCAGTTGGCGGCGAAGGACCATCAGCCGGCCGTGACGCTCAAGGTCTCGCTGCTCAAGACGATGCCGATTGGACCGTTCGACGACACGATCAAAGTCGTCACCAATCGGGTGCCAGTGCAAGTCGATGTGTTTGGGACGGTCGAGGGTGACCTCAACGTCGACCCCCTGCAGGTATCCTTCGGGATTGTGCAGCCGGGGCAGGGCGCAGTCCGTATCCTCAGGCTTACAAACGCCGGTTCAAAACCAATAAAACTGCTTGGAATCACCAGCAGCAGCGTGAGCGTGACCGCCTCGGCTGAGCCGGTCAGGCCGGGCAAGGAATTCAGGATCACTGTCCTGCTCAACCGAAGCACGCCTGACGGGCAGGTCAGGGGTGCTCTCACGATAAAGACCGATGATCCCACCCAGCAGACGCTCGACGTCCCGTTCTATGGGATAGTGGGCCAGTTCAAGACCTGATTCCGCCGAAGCGCGCGGTTCTCAGGGCGCGTTTCACGGCCTTTCGCCGTGCTTGTGTCGATGCGAAGCACGCCCTAGATTCGTTGTGAGCCCGCTATGACTGGTCGGGCGATTCGGGGGCGCCGATGGCGCGTTTTGCAAGCCTCAATCCCTTCACGATTCTTAGGAATCTGACGGTGAATTTCGCGGTTCGTCTGCTGACGAAACCGCTAAAGGCTTACGCGCTGCACATCCCGAACGATATGACGCGGCTTAAACGTCACCTGCGCAAAGGCGACGTCATTCTGGTCGAGGGAAACGAACGTATCAGCGAATGTATCAAATATCTCACGCAGAGTTCGTGGTCGCATGCGACGCTCTTCGTGGGCGATGAACCGCTCAGGCGCGAGCCGTCGCGGCGCGCCGAGTTTCTCGAGAAATTCGGCGAAGACGCGGACTTCATGGTGCTCGAGGCGCTGGTCGACCAGGGAGTTGTGCTCTCACCTCTGAGCAAGTATCGCAATTTCAACATCCGCGTGTGCCGGCCGTACAATCTTTCTTCCGCCGACCTGCGCGTGCTGCTGGAAGAGGCGCTCGGCCACGTGGGCGACAGCTATGACATCAAGAACATTCTGGATCTCGCGCGGTATTTTCTGCCGGTTTCGATGGTACCGAGGCGGTTTCGCCGCCAGGCGCTGCATTTCGGCAGCGGCGAGCCGACCCGGGTGATATGCTCGAGCCTGATCGCGGAGTGCTTCGAGCGCGTCGGCTTTCCGATCGCGCCGAAATTCGTCGAGCCGCCGGGCGAAGGGCCGCATAGCCTGTTCGAGCGTCTTTTCGGGCGCGACGGCGCGACGGTTTACGGCGTGATGCGCCGGGTGTCGCCGACGTTGATTACTCCGCGCGACTTCGACGTGTCGCCGTATTTCGAGATAATCAAGTTCAATGTTATAGAAAGCCTTAGGTTCGACTATCGGAAGATCCTGTGGGCCGACGAGCCGGATGAGACGGTCGCGGCCAAAGGGCGGGCATAACAAATCCACCAAGCGCGGAGAATTTGAATTGAGGGGCGAACAAGACCGCGGAACCGATCGGCGCAGCATGCTGGAGAAGGCGATCGCAAAGATTTTGCATCG
>JAJYMR010000240.1 GCA_021786815.1 Deltaproteobacteria bacterium | reverse complement strand
GCGAACTTCGCGCCGAAGCGAAGCGGATGTTCGGCTAGCCCACCGTTTGCTCGTTCCCCGCGTAGTTGCGGGGGAAGGCCGGGAAGGGCGTGCTGACGCAAAAGATCCGTCGGAAAGTCGAGCGCAAGGGCCCGCACCGTACCCCTAATCCGGCGGAAAGACCAGCGCCGCGTTGGCGCCGAGAAGCTTTCGGCGCCGTTCGGCGCTCAGATGCGCGGCGCTCTCGCGAATCAGGCGCGGAGCTTCGAGCGTCGAATCGATATGCGGGAAATCGCTGCCCCACAGCACCCGCTCCTCGCCCATCAACTCCATCACCGTTCCGATCGTTCTCTCCTCGGGCTCGGCGACGACCGAGATATTGCGGCGAAAGTAATCGCTCGGCTTCATTTCGAGCGGGTAAGTCCAGCCCAGATGCTCGTGCTTCTCGTCCATCCGGTCCATTATGTACGGCGCCCATCCGCATCCCGCCTCGACGCACAACACCTTCAGACGCGGGAACCGGTCGAAGAGCCCGTCCGCGACCATCGTCATCACTGCCGGCACGATCTGCGCAAAGCCTCCGAGCGCAAACCCGTACACGGCGCGGAATTCGCCCGGCTGGTAGAAGTTGCCGAGCAGGCCCGGCGCGCGGTTGAAACGCACGATCACGTGCAGGCAGGCCGGAATGCCGGCTTCCTCGCACTCATGCCAGATCGGATCGAAGTCCCTGTGCGAGAAACGCTTTCCGTTGATCGTTTCGGGCGCGAGGAAGATGCCCTTGAAGCCTAGCTTGAGGCATCGGCGCAGCTCCCGGAGAGCTTCCTCGGGATCCTGGAGCGCCAGATGCGCGATTCGGATCATCCGGCGCGAATCGCGCGACGCAAAATCGTTGACCCAGTTGTTGTAGGCGCGCGCGTAGGCGCTCGCAAGCCCGTTGTCCGCCACGTCCCAAAGAATTCCGACCGTCGGGAACAGCACGCCTGCGTCCACCTGCCACGAGTCCAGCAGCCGCAACCGTTCCTCAGGCAGGTAGCTCGCCGGCGGACATCCCTCGGCGTAGCTTACCTCGCCCGGCGTGAGAAGCTTGCGCCGATCGATATCGACGCCGCCCAATCCGCCCAGCGTTCCGCGCAAAAGCGGCTGGTTATCAACGAGCAGAACCTCCATCCCGTCGGCGGGGTCACGGATAACGCGGATTGCGCGGTCGCGGTAGCGCGGCTCGATATAGCGCTCCCACAGATCCGCCGGTTCCATCACGTGCGAGTCGCAATCCACGACCAAGTTGGAGACATCCATGCGGCGGGCTCCTCTTTTGGCGGTGTTAACGAACGTTCAGTAGAGCAGTCCAAGCCCTCCAGTCAACCGAGACGCGTTTGACGCTGCCCCGACCGTCGCAAGCATCTCAGCACCTATCTGATTATCGCGCCGAGCAGGAAGAAGAATGCCGCGATAACCATCAGCAACAAGCATCCCATCGCGCCCTCGGCCTTGTGATCGGCACTCGACTGCTGTTCGGGCGAAAGCGGGGTCTCCTGATGCGCCGAATGGAAACCCGTGTGATGGCCCGTGCGTGAGGTGTAATAGAGCCCGGTGCCGGGGATTCCGACTGTCTTCGTTATCCCCCTGGCTCCAAACGTCATGTGCGCGCCGCGCACACCCATCGTGAGGCTCGGACCCGATTTGGACAGGTTGACCGAGAAACCTGGAAAGATACTGACCCGCCGATAGAATCTGAAGCTTCCCATCGCGTTCCCCCGTTTTCAAAGGCATTTGCGGCCGCGCCGCATTTGGAAAAAGTCCTGAAGCAGTTGCGCGCACTCAGATTCCATCAGGCCCGCATACACTTCGAGCGAATGGCTGAGCCGGCCATCGCGCCCGATATCGTAAACCGAGCCGAGCGCGCCAGCCTTCGGATCGAGTGCTCCGTACTTTAGAACCTTGACCCGCGCGGTTACGAGCGCGCCGACGCACATCGCGCACGGCTCCAGCGTCACATAGACCGTCGTTCCGACCAGCCGATACGAACCGAGCGCGAGCGCGGCCTCCCTGAGCGCCAGGATTTCGGCGTGCGCGGTCGGGTCCTTGAGCGCTATCGGCCGGTTATGTCCGCGCCCAACGATTTTGTCCTCGTGCACCACGATCGCGCCGACCGGAACTTCGCCCTCGGCCGCGCCAGCTCGCGCCTCGGCCAGCGCCTCGGCCATAAACTCGCGATCTCTGTCGGTGAATCTCCCCGCCGTCACGATACTCTCTTGGATAATACGTTGACATTGGCGCGCCACGCTACCAACATCCAGTTCTTAGGAGGGCCGGGCGATGAACAAAGCGTTGCTCGCGTTCCTTTTACTCTCACCATTTGCATTCTCCGCGCCCACGGCCGCTCGGGTGCAATTGATGACGCCCAGCGTGGAAAAAGACACCGCGGCGCGCCAGGCGCTCTATAACCGGCTCGTCCACGACCATCCGCTGGCCGAAGCGATGCCCAATTCGCGCGTCGCCGTACGTATCATGACCGATCGCATCATGCGCTCGTGCTGTATGCCGCCCGAGCTGGTGATCGCGGGCAAGGTCACCAATCGAACGGCCCATCCGCTCGATTATGTAAGGCTCAGGATCGCCTTCGAAAACGCTATCGGAGGCAACATTTACGCCGAGACCATCTACAACTCAAAGGCGGCGAGCATGGCCGACTCACCCGAGGTCGAGCGGATGCTGAACGAGAAACCGCACTTTACTCCGCTTGCGCCGGGAACGAGCGACACGTTCGTCTTTTCCATCCCGTTGCCGCTCCTGCCGAAGTTTGCCAAGGTCAGGGTGTACGCGGACGGCGCCCGGCGATAGGCAAGCGCACGGCGCCGCTCGCGCTTCGAGCCGCATGATGGAAATAGACGAGATCGGTCCCGCGGAACTCAAGGCTCGCCTTGGACTGGACGACGAGCCGTTACTGCTCGACGTGCGCGAGGTCTGGGAGGTCGAACTGGCCTGCCTGCCCGGCGCGGCGAATATCCCGATGGGCGAAATTCCGTCGCGCCTGTGCGAACTCGATGCCGGGCGCGAGATCGTCGTCGTGTGCCATCACGGGATTCGAAGTGCCCAGGTCGCCGTCTATCTGGCGCGCCAGGGATTCGAACGCGTGCTCAATCTGAGGGGCGGAATCGACGCGTGGTCGCGCGAGGCCGACGCCTCCGTCCCGCGCTACTGAGAAGGAATCGCCCGCGGCATCGTCCGTGTCGATTCGTATTGTAGTCAGCGGTTGTCCGGCTTCTTTATTCCCAGGCGCTCATAATATTTCTCGGGAATCTTGTCGGGGTCCTTGTAAATCAGGCAGGTGCAGTATTCCTTTCCGAGTTCGTGTGCCGGTTCCACGACGACGAACGGCGAACCGTTTTCCCGGGCGTCGACGAACTCCATGCTGGGCTCGTGCGCGCAATAGACGGGAAAATTCTTGCGCCCATAGGTCAGGAACCCAGGTTTTTCCACAGTCAGGAAAGCATCCTCGCCCGCGTACTTGCCTTCGAGAACCAGCCTGCCACCGCTGCCGCAGGGTCGCAGCTGGATGGTTATCTTCTCGTCGTCTTCTTCTATGTGCAGCGGCTGCAGATGCCCGCGAAGCCCCGCCGCGAACATCTTGACGCTCTGGCGCAGGCCCTCGGCGCCCTTCGGAAACTTTCTCACGGTTGGTACCCACCAGCTTTCGACGCCCTCGTTCATGGCTTCTTCGAGAACCTCGTCGCCGTAGCGCCGACCGATGAAACTCAGCGTGGAGGTTATCCAGTTGCGGTAGAGATCGTGCATGCTGAGAAACTCATTGTACATTCGGTTGGCGATCCTTTTCGCTGCTTCCTTGTCGCCGGCCTCAACCGCTTCCAGCAATCGATCCAGCGTGCGCTTTTCCATCTCCGCGATTTCGTCTTTGGAAAACAGACGCTCGTTCATGACAGTGCTTCCTCCATTCCATTTACCTGCGGACCGCCAACGGTCGCGCAAATCGTTGAAGCTCTCTTCCCTTTAGCACGGAGTGCGTCGAGGTGATCACATTGGTGTCCGGAATCATCGATGGCGCAACCTGTGACCTCGGATTTTTGAGCCTGGCATCAGGAGCGGGCACACATCGGCGCGCGACGGCGGTTCGACCCCGTCGCGCTGTGCTCGACCCGGCCTGCCGTACGTGGCAACAAATCCCTTGGCGACCGTACGCGGCCATCGGCCCGACACCAATCCGAGCACCCGTGCCGTTCCCTGAGCGGACAGGCGCCCGGCCGGCGCTTGCAGTGAGGCCGGGAATCGAAAGATACTCTTTGGCGGAGATGTTCGGATCGGGCGAAATTCCGGTGGCTTGAGCGGCGGCGCTGCTGAAGGGCAGATTCGCGGTTGAGTTTTTCCAATGGCCGACCTCACGCCCGAGGGGCAACTGGCGCGGTCGGAACATTCGAGGGAAAGGGCCAGGAGTTGGGTTGCTGGCCACGATAGCGAATTTCAAACCCGCCGCATTATCCATGCAAGAGCCGACGAACCCATGAACTATCTTGCCGCCGCGATCCAGATGAGCGCCGGCTCGGACAAGGCCGCGAACCTTGAGCGCGCCGAACGGCTCGTGCGGCTTTCGGCCGCGCGCGGCGCCTCGCTCGTCGCACTGCCCGAGACGTTCAACTGGCGTGGCAAGCGCTCGGAAGAGGCCGGCGCGGCCGAAAGCGTCGAAGGCGAGTCGGTCTCGCTGATGGCGCGGCTTGCCTGCGAGCTCGGCGTCCATATCGTCGCGGGCTCAATCACCGAGCACGTTTCCGCCGAAACGCGCAGCTTCAACACCTCGGTCCTGCTCGGTCCGGACGGCTGCCGGATCGCCGTGTACCGCAAGATTCATCTGTTCGACGTCGATCTGCCCGGCAGAGTGACGGTCAGGGAATCGGCGAGCAAGCTCAGCGGCTCGGACGTCGTCTGCGCGGCGACGGACCTTGGCACGATCGGGCTCAGCATCTGCTACGACGTCCGTTTTCCGGAACTCTATCGGCGGCTTGCTTTTGCCGGCGCGCGGATAATAACGGTGCCGAGTTGCTTTACCTTCCCGACCGGCGAAGCCCATTGGGAGCCGCTGATGCGTGCGCGCGCGATCGAGAACCAGGCCTACGTGATCGCGCCCGCGCAGTTCGGCCCGAACGTCCACGGATTCAGCGACTACGGAAATTCGATGATCGTCGATCCGTGGGGACGCGTGCTGGCGCGAGCCGCCGACCGGGAAGACGTGATTCTCTCGACGATCGACCTGGATTACCAGGACCGCGTACGCCGCGAACTTCCGGCGCTCGCTCACGCTCGGCTCACGAACTGAATTTGAGCGGTTCGCGCGCTGGGGACGCCGTGCCGCTTCGATGACGGGGTCATGCCATGGACGCTGCGCAGGCGCGTAGGGCACGCGGGATTGCGGTTTTGGCCGCCACGGCAGGATTGGCCTGCCTGCTCGCGGCATCAAGAGCGTTTGCGGCTCAGGCTTCGATGGCGGGCATGGTGCGGATGGGCCCGCACATGAAGCTTACGCCGAAACGGCCGCTTGAGCCCGGCGATCTCGATCGCGCGCGCTACGTCGTGGACACGCTTCGCCGCTCGCTCGTGCCCTACCGCAACTATCGCGTGGCTCTCGCGCAAGGGATGCGCATATTCCTGCCGAGCGTGCCGCAGAACGTCTATCACTTCGTCGATCTGCGCGCCTCGGGCAAGGAATACCAGGGCCGTTTCGACGCCTCTCGGCCCGGTTCGTTGCTATACGTGAAGAACGGGGCCGGCTACCGGCTGGTGGGCGCGATGTACAGCGCGCCGCCCGACTACACTCTGCGCGACATCGACCAGCTGATCCCGCTCAGCGTGGCGCGATGGCACGTGCACACCAACATCTGTCTTCCGCGGGGAATCTCCCTCGACGACCTCATCTGGGACCGTATCGGGGTCGGCGACCCGGGGATGCCCGGGATGCTGCCGGCGTCGGCTCCGCGGGCGCGCGAACTCAATCATGAACTCGGCTTTATGGCTGACGGGCGATTCGGCTTCGAAGGAACGATTACGACCGTCGCGCAATGCGACGCGGCAGGCGGCCGTTTCCTTACGCAGGCGTTCGGATGGATGGTTCACGTCTATCCGTTTGCGGGAAACGATCTGAAAGTCGCCTTCGGGATGACCGTCCCGGGAGCATCCTCCGAGACGTCGCTCGCGTCCCAGGCGCGGCCTTGAAACGCCGTGCCCGCAGTCCTGTCGGCGCACCGGGCGACGGCGGTTGCCGCCCGGCGGTGTTGCCAATCGCTTGACCGGATGGCGCGGGCGGGTTAAGCAGGCTTCACCCCGTGGTTGTCACGGCCGAGCATGGCTGGCGCCGCTCGTCGCGCGTCACTTTGAATTCGAGCCGTGACTCGTGACGCGATGTCACGTCGGGACTAGTATCTAAGGTCCCAACCCGGGTGTTCGAGGAATCGGTTTTATGGCAGACGGACCTCTCTCTGGCTTTCGCGTTCTGGATCTCACCCAGGTCATATCCGGACCATTCTGTACCCAGCTTCTGGGCGACCTCGGCGCCGACGTTATCAAGATAGAGCCGCCCGAGGGCGATTCGATGCGGAGGGTTGGACGTCCCGAGAAAAACGGATTCACCGCGGCCTTTCTGAACTTCAATCGCAACAAGCGAAGCGTCGTTATCGATATAAAGAAGGAGCACGGACGCGATCTCGTGCGCCGGCTCGCGGTTCGCGCCGACGCGCTCGTCGAGAACAACCGCCCCGGCGTCGCCGAGCGGCTCGGAATCGGCTACGCCGACATCCGGCGCTCCAATCCCAAGATCGTTTACTGCTCGATATGCGGCTTCGGTCCCAAGGGCCGCCGCGCCAACCATCCCGCCTTCGACCCCGTAATCCAGGGCTACTCGGGGATGGCCTTCGTGCAGGCCGGCAAGGAGGCGCGCCCGACCGCGGTCAAGATGGCGCTGGCGGACAAGGTCTCCGGGATGACCGCCGCGCTCGGTATCGTGAGCGCCCTTCACGCGGCGCGGGCCCGTGGCGTCGGCCAATACCTTAGGGTGCCGATGCTGGAAGCGATGATGGCGTTCACGGCGAACGACACGATTTACGGACACACCTTCCTGCCCGACGAAGAGTTCAAGCATCTCGCGCCCCGCTCGACTACGCTCGATCCGTTCAAAACCGCCGACGGATGGATCACGATCGCGCCGTTCAGCGACCCGCAGTACGAGCGGCTATGCAGCGCCTTGGGGCATCCGGAATGGTGGACGGGCGTGTCAGATCGCACCGAGCGTCTGCGCGGCATCATGCGCGGACTCGCCAAGCTCTTCCCCGAGCGCCCGAGCGCCGAATGGCTTCCGATTCTCGAGCAGGCCGACGTGCCGTGCGGCCCGGTCCACAACTATGACACGCTTTTCAACGACGACGAGATCGTCGCGAACGCGAATTTCACGGTCTATGACTATCCGGGAGTCGGCGAGATCCGGACCGTCAATCCTGGAGTGCGGTTCACCGAAACACCCGCCAAGATAAAGCGGTTCCCGCCCAAGCTCGGCGAGCATACTGAGGAAGTCCTGCGCGAGGCCGGCCTCGAGCGCTCGCAAGTCGAGGAACTCCGCCAGTCCAAGGTGATCAACTAGCGGCGCGCGCGTGGGCCGGAAATTCGCGGAATAAAGGCACGCACGAGGCGCTTCCCGGGTCATTCCGCGCGAAGTCTGCGAAGCAAAAAGTCCGCCGCAGGCGGTTTGTCCGCATCCCGCTTCGCGGGGACTCTTCGCTGGCGCTCAGAGTGACGCAAAGGGAACGCTTCGGCGCGAACACGTGCGCCGCGCGTTCTCAACGTGGCCGCTACTGCTCGAACAGTTGCGGTTCGCGGTAGAAGAGCCACACCAGCCCGCGATAGACGTAATGCATCCCCGAGACCGCCGTGAACGCCACCATCGTGTACAGCAGCGCGTACCATTGCTGCTGGTAGATGCTCTCCAACTGGACGAGCGCACCGACTATGCACGCAAGCTGAAAGAACGTGCTCGCCTTGCCCAGGTAGCTCGGACGCACCGGAATCCGCTCGCCGGTCACGAAGGAAATCATGAAGTAGCCGACCACAATCACCACGTCGCGGATGATCACCACGCCGAGCACCCATATCTCCATCTCATGCTCGAAGGTCAGCGCAACGAAAGCGCTGAGCAGCATCAGCTTATCCGCGAGCGGATCGAGGAACGCGCCGAGTTCGGTCTTCGCATGGAACCATCGCGCGACCGTACCGTCGAGACTGTCGGTCAGCGCCGCCGCAACGAATACGTAAAGCGCCTCGGTATATTCATGGCGCCCCACGAAGCCGAGAAAAACCGGGATCAGGAAGAGCCTTAACAGGGTCAGCAGGTTGGGAAGGTTGAGAAGTTCCCTGATTGGCGGACGCGCGACCCGTAGAGTCGGGGCCCGCGGAGGCTCGTGGCGGGGCGTCATCGGGCGTGCGGCGATCCTTGTCCGGAGAGCGCCGCTTTGCGCAGCCGTCCGGCAACCGGCCGGCTCACCAGCGCCCGCATATCGACCACGCCGTCGCGGTACTCTTCGCTGAGCACCTCGCCGTCGCGCCGCGCCATCGCCACCAGGTCCCCGCGCTCGGCCGATAGCGTTACCGCGACCTCCTCGCGCGAGCCCGCAAAGAAACGCGCGACCGCTCTCAGAAGCTCGTCGAGGCCCTCGCCCGTCAGAGCCGACACGGCGACGCTATCGCGACTTTGCGCCGGGCTAACCCCGTGCGGCATCAGGTCGGTCTTGTTCATCACGAGGATTCGGGGCGTGGCGCCCGCGCCTATCTCTTCGAGCACCTTGTCGACGACTTCTATCCGCTCGGGCGCAAGCTCCGAACTCGCGTCGACAACGTGGAGCAGCAGGCTCGCCGTCCTCACTTCCTCGAGCGTCGCCTTGAACGCCTCGATCAGCATGTGCGGCAGGCGATGGATGAAGCCTACCGTATCGACCAGCATCACGCTCATCCTGCCGGGAAGCTTGAGCCGGCGCACGGTGGGGTCGAGGGTTGAGAACGGCCGGTCGGCCGCTTCGACCTCCGCCGTGGTGAGCGCGTTCATCAGGGTGGATTTTCCCGAGTTCGTGTAACCCACCAGCGCGACCGTCGGATACGGCACCTCGAGTCTGCGCCGCCGCTGGATTTCACGCGAGCGCACCACCTCGCGCAACCGCTCGCGAAGCCTCGAGAGCCGCTCGCGTACCTTGCGACGGTCGACTTCGAGCTGGGTTTCACCCGGTCCGCGCGTGCCGACCATCCCGGCGCCCGAGCCGCCGCCGCGCACGCGTGAAAGATGCGTCCACTGCCGCGTAAGCCGCGGCTGAAGGTAGCTCAACTGGGCGATCTCGACCTGGAGCTTGCCTTCGAGTGTGCGGGCGCGCTGGGCAAAGATGTCGAGGATGAGCTGGCTTCGGTCGATCACCCGGAGCTTGAGCTCGTTCTCCAGGTTGCGGGCCTGCGCCGGCGTAAGCGCGTCATCGAAAATGACCAGTTCCGCATGGGCCGAGTCGGCGATACCGCGCACTTCTGCGGCTTTTCCGCGTCCGATAAATGTTCGAGGGTCGGGTGCCTTGAGCCTCTGGCTCACGGTCGAAGCGACCTCGGCTCCGGCACTTTGTGCAAGGGCTTTGAGTTCGGACAGGGAGTCCTCGGAGCGAATCCCCTCGCGCGCTCCAAGCTCTATACCGACCAGGACCGCGCGCTCGGCACTCCCCGAAATACGATCGCCAGGCAAGACTCTCAGGCGCAACCTCGCGATTCAAAAGACATGATTGCTACCTATGAATTTACCAAAACACCCGATGGTTGCGAACCGTTTTCGCCGCCATTTCACCGCAATTCGACCGCTCCGGGCGCAAGCACCCGCTCAACGTCGGCCACGAATGCGTCGGTCGGACTTACGCGGAAGCTTTCGCCAAGGAGCAGGATCGCCTCGCGCCCGTCATTGTAGGCAAGATGCAGATAGGTGAGCGAGCGGCCGGGATGGCGCTCGAGCGCGCCGCGCAATTGGTCGAGTCCCCCGTTGACCAGTTTGTGCTTGGGCGCGCGGATCCGCACCTCGCGCACCGAATCGACCAGCGCCGCGTTGAGTGGCCGCAGCTCGTCGACGATTATCTGCGCGCGTTCCTCGTCCACGTCGAGCTTTCCGCGCACCATTATCGGATCGTCGCCCAAAATTATCTGCTCATACTTCTGATAGGTCTCGGGCCAGGCGATCGCCTCGACCACGCCTTCGCGATCCTCGAGCGAGAAGGTCGCGTAGCGCTTGCCAGATTTGTTGTTCTTGAGCTTGATGGCCTGGACGACGCCCGAAAGCTGGACCTGGCTTCCGTCGGGCGCCGCGGACAGGTCGGCGGTCGTAAGCTTGCTGATGCGCGCCAGCTCCTGCTCGTACTTGTCGAGCGGATGGGCCGTGATGTAGAAGCCGAGCGCCTCCTTCTCATACTTGAGCTTTTCCTTCGAGTCCCACTCGGAAACCGGCTCATGTTTGGGCACGAGCGTGGGTTTCGCCGCCGCGGCGCCGAACAGCCCCATCTGATTTTTCTCGGCGTCGGATTGCATCTTCTGGGCAATCCTGAGCGCTTCCTCGACCTGGGCGTTGAGGGCGGCGCGGGCCTCGCCGGTCCAATCGAAGGCGCCGCATTTGATGAGCGCCTCTAGGACCCGGCGGTTAACCGACTGCGCGCCGACCCGCGCGCAGAAATCGGCGAGATCCTCGTACGGCCCGTTGGCCTCGCGCTCGGCGATTATCGCCTCGGCGGTCTTCACTCCGACGCCGCGCACGCCGCCCAGGCCGAACCGGATTCCGCCGTCGGCCACGGTGAATTTTACGCCGCTGCGGTTGAGCTCCGGCGGCAGGATCGTGATTCCCATCTCGCGCAGCGCCGAGATGTTCTTGTAGGTCTTGGCCTGGTCGTCCATCTCGAGCGACATCAGCGCCGCCATGAACTCGCGCGGATAGTGCGCCTTAAGATAGGCGGTCGTGTACGAGGTGAGCGCGTAGGCCGCTGCGTGCGAGCGGTTGAATCCGTACGAGGCGAAGGTCTCGATCTTGGAGAAGATCGACTCGGCCAGCTCGCGGCTGATACCGTTTCGGCCCGCGCCCTCGACGAAGCGGGCGCGTTCCTTCTCCATGACTTCCTTCTTCTTCTTGCCCATCGCGGCGCGCAGGATGTCGGCTTCTTCCAGCGTATAGCCGGCGAGCGCCTGCGCCGCGCGCATGACCTGCTCCTGGTACAGGATGACGCCGTAAGTGTCCTCGAGAACGGGCTTGAGGCCGGGATGGTCGTAGCGCACGGGCTCGCGGCCGTGCTTTCGGTCGATATAGTGCTGGACCATCGTCTTGCCGTCCTCGACGGCGTCGAGCGGCCCCGGCCGGAACAGCGCAATCGCCGCGATAACGTCCTCGAAGCAGGACGGCTTGAGTTCGGTAAGGAACCGGCGCATCCCCGACTCGGTCATCTGGAAGACACCCACCGTATCGCCGCGTGAAAGAAGCCGGTACGTGTCCGGTTCCTCCAGTCCGAGCCGATTGAGATCGGGCGGCTCCTTTCCGCCGGCGCGGAGCAGATCGAGCGCTTCCTTGATGAGCGTCAGGTTCTTGAGCGCGAGGAAGTCGAACTTTATGAGTCCGATCTCCTCCACGCCCTTCATCGAGTACTGGGTTATCGCGAGGCTGCCGTCGGCACGCTCCTTGTCCACGTAAAGCGGTACGATATCGGAGAGCGGAACGTCGGAGATCACCACGCCGGCGGCATGCTTGGAGGAATGCCGCAGCAGGCCCTCGAGCTTAAGCGCGTAATCGAAGAGTTCCGGATGCCGCTTGCGCTCCTCGCGCAGCCTCGGCTCCATCTCGAGCGCCGCCTCGAGCGGAAAGTCACGTCCCTGCTTGGGCGCGGGATAGAGCTTGACGATTTTGTCGGTCTCGGCGAAGGAAAGTCCCAGCACCCGCCCGACGTCGCGGATTGCCTGCTTGCCCTTGATCGTCCCGAAGGTGATTATCTGCGCGACCCGCTCCTCGCCGTACTTGGCACGCACGTAGTCGAGAATCTCATCGCGCCGCTCGAAGCAGAAGTCCGTGTCGATATCGGGCATCGAGCGCCGCCCCGGATTGAGCCATCGCTCGAAAAGCAGCTTGTGCTCGATCGGGTCAATATCGGTGATTCTGAGCGCGTAGGACACGAGGCTTCCGACCACCGAGCCGCGTCCGGGGCCGACCGGGATACCTCGGTCTTTGGCGTAGTTGATGAAGTCCGCGACGATCAGCATGTAGCCGGAGAAGCCCATCTCGCGGATAACCGGAAGCTCACGCTCCAGCCGCTCGCGGTAAACCTTCTCGTCCACCTCGCCGCGGCGCGAGGCGATTTCCGCAAGCCGGTCGTCCAACCCCTTTCGCGCCTGGCGCTCGAGCTCGGCGTCGAGATCGACGCCTGCGCCCGCGTCGAATACCGGGAAATGGAACTTCCCGAAATCGAATTCGAAATCGACCCGCCGTGCGATCTCGGCCGTGTTCCGGTACGCCTCAGCGTCCTTGCCAAACGCCCTGGCCATCTCCTCGGGCGTCTTTACATAAAGCTCGTCGGTCTCGAACCGCCATCGGCTCTCGTCGGCGAGCGTCTTGCCGGTCTGGATGCAGAGCAGGACTTCGTGCGCCTTGGCGTCATCGCGATGGAGATAGTGGCAGTCGTTGGTCGCGACCAGCGGAAGCCCGAGCTTCTTTCCGATTTCAGCGATCGCCTGGTTGAACGGGCTGTGGAGCTTGTTGTCCTGGAGTTCGAGATAGAAGCGTCCGGGGAAGGTCCTTGCGTACCATTCAGCGACTTCGCACGCCTTGTCGAAGCGGTCCGCCCGAAGCGCACGCGCCAGTTCGCCCGAGAGACATCCGGACAGCACGATAAGGCCCTCGGAAAGCTCCGCGAGGATCTCGCGGTCGATTCGCGGCTTGTAGTAGAGCCCTTCCTTGTAGGCCGAGGTGAGAAGCCGGCAGAGGTTGCGATAGCCGGCCGCGTTCTGCGCGAGCAGGATTAGATGGTAGTTCCCGCCGCCGTCGAAATCGTCGCTTCTGGGCGCCTGGCTGCGGTCGGTGCGCTTTCCGGGAGCGAGATACGCCTCGCATCCGATTATCGGCTTTATCCCGCGCTCGGTCGCCTTGCGGAAGAACTCGACCGCACCGAACATGTTGCCATGGTCGGTGATCGCCATCGCCTCCATCCCGCAGGCCTTGGCGTGGTCGAGCAGAGGGCCGACCTTGTTGGCGCCGTCGAGAAGACTGAACTGCGTATGAACGTGCAGATGAACGAAGCTCATCGCGGACGCCCCCTTCCCCTCCGTTCGCGCCATCCGGGTTCGCGCTTGAGCAAGCGCAGCCCGAACACCGACGGCGCAATCCTGCGCCGCCAGGTCCCCGTCCGTGCGCCCTTTGCGCACGGAGGAAACCGCGGTTTATCCGGGCGTTACGCTTTCTTCGCTGCGCCTGCGGCGCCAGCGCCGCCCGATTCCTTCGCTGCGCCTGCCGCTGGCGCTGCCGCGCCTTCGGCCGGAGCCGCAGCGGCCTCGGCAGCTTCGCCCTCGGCCGGAGCCGCGGCGGCGGGAGCCTCCGCGACCGTCGGTGGAAGCACTGTCACGACCGGATAGTCGGTCTCGTAAATCGGCTTGACGTTGCCGGCAAACTTGAGCGCGGAAACGTGGACCACGTCGTGGACGCCGAGTTCGGTTACGTCAACCTCGATCGCCTCGGGAATCTCCAGCGGCAGGCACTCGACCTCGACCCCGCGCTCAAGCGGCTGCATGATTCCACCCAGCGCCACGCCCGCGGGACGGCCGACAAACTTGAGCGCGACCGAAACCCGGATCGTGCGCGAGAGATCGACCTCGTAAAGATCGGCGTGCAGAAGTTCGCGCGAAACCGGAGCGCGCTGCACTTCCTTCAGGATGACGTGCTTGCCTTCGAGGTCCGGAGAATTCGACTTGAGCCGGATGATGCGGCTTTGCGCAGCGTGCGCGATGCGCGCTTGCAGGTCAGCCGCGCTCACCGAGAGCGCCGTAGTTGCGGTCTTCGGGCCGTAAAGAACGGCCGGAACGCGACCCGCGCGCCTTAACTGATTCACAAAGCCCTTGGGCTTGGTTTCCCTCTTTTCGCAGACCAGTTCTCCGGTTTCCATCGTTTCCTCGAAATCACCAACGCGCCCGTTCAGTTGAAGAGCGAGCTGACCGACTCCTCATTATGGATGCGGCGAATCGCTTCCGCCAGCAGGCCGCCGACCGAGATGACCTTGAGATTGGCCAGCTCGGCTTGCGCCTTGGCGCGAAGCGGAATCGTGTTGGTGGTGATTATCTCCTTGATTGCGGAATGATTCAGCCGATCGCAGGCGGGATCGGAAAGAATCGGATGGGTCGCGCAGGCGATGACCTCGCGCGCGCCGGCCGCCGACACCACCCGCGCGGCCTCGGTAATCGTTCCGGCCGTGTCGATCATGTCGTCCACCAGGACTGCGACCGTATCCTTGACCTCGCCGACCAGCCGCATCTCCGCGACTTCGCTCGCGCGGCGCCTGCGCTTGTCGATAATCGCAAGGTCGGCGTTCAGCCGCCGGGCGAAAGCACGCGCCCGCTCCACGCCGCCCGCGTCGGGTGAGACGACCGAAATCTTCTGATCCTCGACACGCCTGCGCAGATACTGGATCAGCACCGGCATCGCGTACAGGTTATCGACCGGGATATTGAAAAAGCCCTGGATTTGGCCCGCGTGCAGATCGACCGTCAGCACCCGCGAGGCGCCGGAAGTCGTGATCAGGTCGGCCACCAGTTTTGCGCTTATCGGAACGCGCGGCGCAACCTTGCGGTCCTGGCGCGAATAGCCGAAGTACGGAATGACGGCCGTGATCCGCTTGGCCGAGGCGCGCCTGAGCGCGTCCGTAAGCAGCAGAAGCTCCATCAGGTTTTCGTTCGGCGGCGTGCAGACCGATTGCAGCACGAAGCAGTCGCCGCCGCGGACGTTCTCCCGCACTTCGACCATCACTTCGCCGTCGGGAAAACGGCCCACCTCGGCCTGGCCGAGACGCACGTCGAGATGCTCACAGACTTCCCGCGCAAGCGCCGGGTTCGAATTCCCTGTGAATATCTCGAGTTCGTCTTTGGCTCGCTCAGACATCTTCTTCGTGCTCTCCGCGCACGCTCCGCAAAACGAGGTCGACTCTATGCCCGCTCATGGCTGGGCGGGAAGGATTCGAACCTTCGAATGCCAGGTCCAAAGCCTGGTGCCTTACCAGCTTGGCGACCGCCCAGCATCCAGAATCATGCCGGACACGGCCGACCCCGCGCGACGTTGATGCTACCCAATATCGAAGCCGAACGGGAGTCGTCGACCCGTCCGAACACAGTTTTGGTTCACAGGGTGATGCGCTTTGCCTGCAACGCCAGACCTGGAAGCGCGCTGCAACGCCCTTGGCTGGAAATTACCAAGGAATCTCCGCGTTCAAGGGGCATTCGGATGTTAGTGGCGGTGGCCAAAGCTGTCAATCCGCAGGTCTCGCCGCGCGAGGCCGGGGGATGCATCAATGGGCCATTCTCCGGTTCAGGCAAGCGAATGAACCGCGAAGATTTTCGCGTCAGGGGCTCGCGAGCGCAGAGATTCAGCCGCCTTGGATGCTGCCCGCGCATCATCGAAGACCCCGAAAACCGCCCCGCCACTACCCGTCATCGCCGCAGCCCGGGCTCCCACTTCCCCGAGCATGGTCCTCAGCCGCCCGATCTCCGGGAAACGCTCGATCGCGACCGAAGCGAGGTCGTTGACGACCGAAGAGGCCGAAATCCGGCCCGCCAGGATCGCGTCAACTTCCTCTTGCGGCGCTGGACCGCTCCAATGCTCGGGCTGGAGCGCCTTGAAGATGGCGCCGGTTGGGACTTCGACCGGCGGCACCGCGATCACGAGATGGAGGGTAGGGAATTTCTCGAACGGCGCGATAATCTCGCCGATTCCGCCGACCCGCGCGGGGCGAGGGTCAAGAAAAAACGGAACGTCGGCGCCAAGCGATACCGCGAGGGCTTCGAGCCGCTCGCGCGAATCCACGCTGAACAGCGCCGCCATCATCCGAAGCACGGCGCCCGCGTCGCTCGACCCGCCGCCGAGCCCCGCGCCCATCGGGATCGTCTTGTCGAGCTCGATCCGGACTTCGTCGGTCACATCGAATTCTCGCATAAAGGCGTGCGCCGCGCGCGCCGCAAGATTCATCTTCGGGTCGGCAATCGAGGCAACGGCGCATTTGAGCGAAATCGCCTGCGTTTGCGACGGACGCACCTCGATTCGCACCTGGTCCTCGACCGAGACCGGGACGAACAACGAATCAAGTTCGTGGTAGCCGTCGGAGCGGCGGCCGATCACGCGGAGAAACAGGTTGATCTTGGCCGGAGCGGCCTCGGCGAGCATCTTGACCATCGTAAGCCCGCGCCGCGTCAGTCCTCGTAAGGTACGTCGTGGTCGTCGCTATGAGAAATGGTCTTCAGGGCTCGCCAGGTGTCGTTGCGGATGATGGCGATAAAGCCCCACAACACGATCAGAAGCCCCGCCATCATAATCACCTCCCCGGTCAGAAAGGTGACGTGATAGAAGTCCATGCGTGCGCGGGCGTAGGAAACCCTTTCACCCTGCGGACTGGGCGGCTGAAGGGCGGCGCCATCGTCCGCCGCTTCGATCTCGTCGAAGCTGCGGTAATCGGTGCTTGGAACGACGTTGGCGGCCTGTGCGATTATCTGGCTCGACTCGCGCGCCTTGCTGAGTCCGACCCACCAGTTCCCCGCGCCAAGAAATATGAGCGCAAGTCCGGTCACCACCCGCCAGTCGCCGTAGATATCGGGCAGTTTCATCCTTGCCGAAAGCATAAAAAGCCCGCCGCGCAAAAACAATCCATATCGTAGTACGCCTTTTGAAAGCCTTGGTTGCGCCGTCGGAACTCAAGCCGCTATCATCATTTTTCCGACGCCTATGAAGCCGGAACCCGTAAAGAATACAAGCCTCGCTGAGAGCGGGACTGCGCCAGTGAGCCCTCGGCTCGAAGCACTGCTCAAGCGCTTCGAAGAAGGCGACCAGCGGGCGCTCGCGCGTTTGATAACCCTCATCGAGAACCGCGCACCGGAGCGCAACGCGGTTATCGAGCGGATTTACGAGAAGACCGGGCAGGGGCACATAATCGGAATCACTGGACCGCCCGGGGCCGGCAAATCCACCCTGGTCAACGTGCTGATCGGCAAGTATCGCGCGCAGGGCAAGCGAGTCGCAGTTCTCGCAATCGACCCGTCGAGTCCCTTCTCAGGCGGCGCGGTGCTCGGCGACCGGGTCCGGATGACGGACCATTACCGCGACCCCGGCGTCTATATCCGGAGCATCTCCTCGCGCGGAAGCCACGGAGGGCTTAGCCGCGCGGCGCGCGAGATCGTCAAGCTGCTCGACGCTTTCGGCCACGAGGTCATCATCATCGAGACGGTCGGCGTCGGGCAGACCGAGCTTGCGATCATGGACCTTGCCGACACCACCGTCGTCGTCACGGTTCCCGAGGGCGGCGACGCGGTGCAGGTGATGAAGGCGGGGCTCAACGAAATCGCCGACATCTTCGTCGTCAACAAGGCCGACCGCGAGGGCGCCGACCGAATCAAGGCCGAGCTGGAACTGAACGTGCATCTGCGGCCGGCCGGCGGATGGAGACCAGCGGTCGTGATGACGCAGGCTTCCGCCGACAAGGGCGTGGACAAGCTGGTCGAGATGGCCTCGAAGCACCGGGAGTATCTGGACGCCCATCGCGACCCGGTGCGCGAAGCGAATCGCCGCACCCACGAACTCGTAGAGGTGGTGAGCGGCGAACTCGAGCAGCGCGCCACGAGATCGTTGCGCACGGGCGGCGCGGAGAAGCTGGTGGTGGGCGTGCGTGACGGGCGTATCAATCCTTACAGCGCCGCGCGCAAGCTGCTCGAAGACCCTGCGGCGCTCGGAGAGTTGCTTGCCGCAAACAACAACTCCGACTAGGAGCCATCCGGCTTCCGCCGCGCAAGGCCGCAAAGAAGGCCGCCGGCGCGAGGGCCGCCTGTTCGCAATCGGCGACATCCACGGATGCCCCGACGAGCTGGCCGCGATGCTGCGCGCGCTTGAGCCTGAGGAAAGCGACACGGTGGTCTTCGTCGGCGACTACGTGGACCGCGGACCGTCCTCCCGCGACGTGATCGAACTCGTCCTCGACCTGACCAGGAGCGGACCGGAGGTCGTATGCCTCAAGGGCAATCACGAGGACATGATGCTGTCGTTTCTCGGCTTTCCCGGCCGTTACGGGGACTCGTTCCTGTTCAACGGCGGCGCGGCGACGCTCGACAGCTACGGAGTGGGGGAATCGGAGATAGAGCACGCCGTCGAGCGCATCCCGAAGCTGCATCTGGACTTTCTTTGCGGCCTTGCGCTGAGCTATCTGCGCCCGCCCTACTTTTTCGCCCACGCGGGCATCCTGCCCGGCCGCCAGTTGGAGGAGCAGGATGCGGAAGACCTGCTCTGGATACGCCAGGAGTTCATCTTCCGTCCGCATAACGCGGGCGTAACGGTGGTCTTCGGGCACACGCCGATGAGGCAAACACTCATCGATCTGCCCTACAAGATCGGGATTGATACCGGGCTTGTTTACGGCGGCCGGCTGACCTGCGTAGAGTTCAAGGAAGGGGTATCGTACCAGGTGGCTCGCGGGAGTTCGCACGTGAGATCGCGCCGCCTGGAACTGTCCTAACCCTCTTTCTCCGCGCCACTGCTACGGGTAATCTTATTCGCTCGATGGCGGCGTAGCTCAAACGGTTAGAGCACGCGGCTCATATCCGCGGAGTTGTAGGTTCGAGTCCTACCGCCGCCACCATTCGATCACCCGTCGAAAAGATTCAGCTAGCGCAGAGAATGCGAACGGGCTCCGCGCACAGCGATGCGATTTCGGCATCGCTCAGGATTTCTTCTCTTCCTCGTCGAGCATACGAAGCAGTTCCTGGTAATGCTTCGGCATCGTGACCGTCCCGCGCATCGCAACCGGAATCGGATAGCGCACCCCGCCCTTCTGCGTTCCTTCGAGGCCCTCTAGAAGTTCGTCCGCCGACGCCCACGGCATCGCGAACACCATCTCGGTATCCTGCGCCATTCCGAAGACGCGGTCGCCGTTGCACGGCAGGATGACCTTGGGCGCGTTGGTCTTCATCGTCTGGATCACGATTTCGGCACAATCGAGCCTGCCGCCTGTCGTGCTCTCGATTCGTCCGCCGCGCTTGTACAGCGCCGCATTCACGAGCCGCATCACCTGTGCGCTGTTGCCATAGACCGCGACGATGTGTGGCTCGAAGTTGGCCCGCCCGAGCGGCGCGACGCATACGTAATCGTAGGAGCCTGGCTCAAACCGCCAGGTCTCGGCCTCAAGGCGCGAGGCGGCCTCTTCGTCCTCGCAATACATCCCGGTCGAGGCAAAGCCCTTTAGGTAGGCGTCGTTCGGTTTGCGAAAACCGAAGGCGATCGCGGAGAGCGGACAGATGACGTCGTCCTTGCCCACCGCGAGCGACCATCCGTAACGGCGCGCCACGCCTATCGTCTGGCATACGATCCAGTTCTCCTTGAAGTTTGCGCTCGGAACGCGCACGCCTTCGGGAACCGGCTCGCCCGGCGCGAGCATCCTTATCGCGAGCGGAAACGTGTCGGGCCTGACGTAGCGCGCGACGGCGCCGTCGAGCGCCTTCAATTTCTCCAGAGTCCTCGCGTCCATCGCTCCTCCCGACCGGCGATTCACGCTCGCCGCGCGCGGATTACGTAATGGTACGGAAGCGGCGCAAGCGTCTCGGCGCGAAGGCCGAAGCTCTCCACGCGCCGAACCGCCTCGGCGATGCCGTAGGTATGTTCCCTCGGCGGTCCGACCGGGCGCTCGACGTCGCTGTTCCAATCGACGAACAGGATCGCGCCGTCAGGCTTCATCAGGCCGACCATTTCTTTCATCGCCTCGTCGCCAAGCTCATGCAGCACGTTGATTGCGAGTATCCTGTCCGCCTTGCCGGCGTATGGGCGAGCTTCCTCGTTAAGCACCGGCTTCAGGTTCGAAAGCGCGGCCGCGGCGGGCTTCGCACGCAGCATCTTGAGCATCTCGGGCTGCTCGTCAAGCGCGAGTACGGTCAGGTCGGGGCGCTCCTTGGCGAGCGGGATTGCGAAAGCTCCCGTGCCGGTGCCGAAATCCACCACCACGCCGCCGCGTGGCGCGTCGAGAAGCTCGAAGAGCCTTGCCGGCGGCATGTACTCCAGCCGGCCCGGATCGTCGAGCAGCGCCGCGCGCGCAGGGTCGAAGCGCTCGGGCTGCTTCGCGCCGTGACGCTCGTGACCTTGGCCGTGATGATGGTGACCATGATGACCGTGTCCTGAATCCATGACGCAATCCTAGCGCGTTGCGCCGTTTATCAGGAAACGTTGCGCTCTGCGTCCTGAGCAGTGGCGCGAGTTTGCCGCCGTGCAAGGAGGGAAGTAGTTTCCAATGACTGCGCCGCGAGGAATTTCGCGACGGGCAGGCTTTGGAGGGCATCGCGATGGCAAGACTGGAAGGACAGGTCGCAATCATCACAGGAGCGGGCTCGGGAATCGGACGCGCGTGCGCGCTTCTGTTCGCCGCCGAAGGAGCGCGAATCGTCCACTGCGACTTAGCGTCCGAATCGACCGCCGAAACCCAGCGGCTTCTCGAAAGGCAGGGCGCCGAGAGCGCGGCGCTCGCCGCCGACATAAGCCGCGAGGAGACCGCGCCGGAGCTTGTGCGCCTCGCGCTCGAACGCTTCGGCAAGCTCACGACCGTGGTGAACAACGCGGGCACCGGCAGCAACGCGCTCACCGGCGAGCTTCCGCTTGCGCAATGGGACCGCGTGCACAACGTCAATCTGCGCGCGCAATTCATGCTGATAAAGGCTGCGCTGCCCGCGATGATCAAGGCGGGCGGCGGCAGTATCGTCAACGTGGCCTCCGTGATGGCCGAGGCGACGGATTACGGGCTTGCCGCCTACTGCTCGTCGAAGGCGGGAGTCGCGGGTCTGACGCGTACAGTCGCGCTCGAATACGGCAGATACGGCATCCGCGCCAACTACATCATGCCCGGACCGATTTACACCGGGATGACGCGGGCCAACTTCGACCGGGAGGAAATTCGCAAGGTCTGGGAAAAAAAGACCGCGCTCAAACGGCTGGGCCAACCCGAGGACATGGCGCGGGTCGCGCTGTTCCTCGCCTCGTCGGACGCGGGCTATGTGACCGGCGCGGGAATCAGGGCGGACGGCGGCTTGCTGTTGCGCACCTGAGACGCCCGCTTAACCGGCGCCGGCGCGCGCGGGCGCGCCTACTCGTCATCGAGCAGGATGTCGCGCGAGCGAATCCATAGGTAGAGCAGAAGCAGCACGACGAACGGCCCTTCAGCCGCCGCGACACGTACATGAAGCGACTGGCTCAGGTCGTCGAGGTAGGCGATTACGAAGATGAAGTGGCTGAGGACGGACTCGGCGAAGTAGCAGAGCGCAACCACCAGGCTCCATCGCCGCTCGATGAGAATTCCGAGCGCGAGCGTGACCAGAACAGCGCCCTTCACGGCGAGAACCGCGCGCGCCGGCTGTCCATAGAATTTCATTCCGGCGATCACGCTCGCGAGCGGCGCATGCGAAAACGGAGTTGCGCCAAGCACCGCGCGGCCGAGCAATCCCGCCGCCCATGCGGCTGAAAGTATCGCGAAAAGCTTGAGATCGGCAGGCCATCGCGCTTTCGACGGAGCATGCATCGTCGGTCGGCGAGGCTATCAGCGGCGAAAACGACGCTTCAAGCGAAAGGGCCTCAACCCACCGGCGCGTGTGTCGTCGCGCCTTCGCCCGCGCTTGCCCGATTCGGGCCCGGTTTAAGATAATCGCGGGGTGGGATGAACGGCGTGCATGACATAGGCGGCATGGACGGACTCGGGCCGGTTGTGCGCGAGACGGACGAGCCGGTTTTCCATGCCGATTGGGAGGGCCGGATGTTCGCGATGGCGAACCTCCTCATCGGGCGCGGTCATTTCAACGTCGATGAGTTTCGCCACGCAATCGAGCGCATCCCGGCCCCGCGCTATCTCGGTTCGACGTACTACGAGCGATGGCTCGACGCGGTCCAGACGCTGCTCGCGGAAAAAGGCGTCGTCTCGGGCGCGGAGATGGAGTCTCGCGGCGCCGCGCCGACTCCGCCGAGCCAGCCCGCAACGGTACCCGGCGCATCGAAGGTAAAGACGGTCAGCGCCGCCGCGCGTATCCGGGCGAAGTTTCGCGTCGGCGACGCGGTCGTCGCGAAGAATCTGAATCCCACGGGCCATACGCGGCTGCCGCGTTACGTCCGAGGGCATCGCGGCGTCATTCACAGCGACCACGGCGTTTACACATTTGCGGACACCAACGCGCACGGCGGCCCGTTATGCCGCCAGCACGTTTATTCGGTCTGTTTCGAAGCGCGAGAGCTATGGGGTCCTGACGCGCCGCGAAAACAGCGCGTCTTCATCGACCTGTGGGAGGATTACCTCGCGCGAGTTCCAACGGCGCGGGCGGCGCGCGCACGCGGGAAGAAGCCGGCCACGAAACGGAGATAAATGATGGCGCACGGAACAGCACCGACGGGCGCGGCGCTGCGGGTAAGGGCGCTCGAATCGCTGCTCGAGGAAAAAGGCCTCGTCGAGCCGAAGGCCCTCGACGCCATCGTGGACACGTACGAAACCAGAGTCGGCCCGCGAAACGGCGCGCGCGTCGTCGCCAAAGCGTGGACCGATCCGGCCTTTCGCAGGCGGCTGCTCAAGAACGCAACCGCGGCCGTCGCTGAACTCGGCATCTCCGGACCCGAAGGCGAGCATCTGGTGGCCGTCGAGAACACCCCGAGCGTGCACAACCTTATCGTGTGCACGCTATGTTCGTGCTATCCGTGGCCGGTGCTGGGGCTTCCGCCGGTGTGGTACAAGAGCTTTGCATATCGCTCGCGCGCGGTGCGCGACCCGCGCGGACTCCTGCGCGAGTTCGGGCTCGAACTTCCCGACCATGTCGAAGTCCGCGTATGGGACGCGAGCGCCGAACAGCGCTACATGGTGATACCGGAGCGTCCGGCGGGCACCGAGAAGATGACGGAAGAGGGACTTGCCGAACTGGTGACGCGAGATTCGATGGTCGGCGTCGCGAAAATCCAGCCGCCGGCACGGCGGGCGTCGCGATGAAGCCGGAGCAGTTGCTGGCGGGAACGCGATTCGAGCACGAGGAGCGGGTTTTCGGCGCTCCGTGGGAAGCGCGGGCCTTTGCGCTCGCGCGAGGGCTCGTCGAGGCCGGGATTTGCACGTGGGACGAGTTTCGGGCGCGCCTTATCGAGGAGATCGGCCGCGCCGACCGCGCCCGTGCGGCAGGCAGCGCTGCGTCAGGCGACGGATACTACACCCATTTCCTGAACGCGCTCGAAAAGCTCGTCGCGCAGAAAGGAATCGTGGACGCGCGCGCAATCGAGGCAAGGATGAAGGAGATCGTCGCGACGTTTGACGAAGAGGGCTAGCGCGCGCCAGCGCGTTTCGTCGCGAAACCCGTTATGTCGGCGCGCCAACCGCCGCGCGGCGCTGCCCCGCTCAGGCGTTCTTTCCTTGTTTACCCTCGACCCACTGGAACATCAGGGTCTGGTAATATTCAAGGTTCTTTCCGAGCAGAAAAATCTTGGGGATGCCCTCGATACGGGCGTAGATTGCAGTGCCGGTCGGATTTTCGTTGCCGAAATATATGTCGATAGGCTTCCGGTCGGCGCTTTTGATTATCAACTGTCCCCGCGGCTGATTAAGTCCGAATTCCGCGAGGTCGTTCGGATTGGTCGATACCACCTCGACCGATTTCGCATTGAGCAGCAGCGCGACCAGCGCCTGCATCAGGTCCTGCGGAACGAACTTTCCGGCCGGCTGGACGAGTTCCCAATGCTTGCCGTCGGGCGTCGCCTGGTACTGAACCGTCTTGTCGCCGCGGATAACGGTTATCGAGTCGATACTGCTCAGCTTGAGAAGGCTCTCCTGGTCCGCCTTGAGAGCGGCAACCTTAACCTCGGGCCGATCGAAGTAATAATAGTACGGAAGCAGGATCGCTATCAGGATCGTGAATATGATCGCGTGACGCGGCCTCAAGCGAAGAACCTCCTGCGGACGAACACCGCGATTCCGATAAGGAACAGGATGGAAGGTTCGAGGATCGAGCCCAGGTAGAACAAGCCGCGCGACTGCGCGTTGGTCACATAGAAGGCGGCGGTTTCCGCCTTGTTCAGGCGCTCGCGGCTGGCGATCAGTATCTCGTCGTTGGCGAGTTCGTTGAGCGCGCTCACCGCGAGGTCGCGGTTCCCGAGCATCGCGATGAACTGGTTGGAGGCGAACGCCGAACTGCCGAAGCCAACGATCCTTGCCATCTTCTCTATCGGCACGTGCACGTCGCCGTTGACCGCGAGATCCACTTCGGAACCGACTGGAATCGGTCCCTTGACGTCGCGTCCGGATTGGAACTCCGTGATGCCCGTGGTGACGGCCTTGGTATCTCCCGACGCCCAGCTTTCGTGCGAGGACTTGAGAAAAGCTTCGCCGCTGAAAAACACCAGCCCGTCAGGCGCCTTGTCTCCCGGTTTTCCCGTAATCTCCACCCCGCGCGACATCGAAAACACCGCCGGCCCCGCCATCGAGCGCGTGATCGGATCGGTCTTCGAATAAATCGGCATCTGCATGGTCAAAATCTCGCCGGCGGTAAGCCGATAGGCGGGGTCAACGACCACTCTTTCGGTAAAATCGAGGTAGTACTTCTTCAGGAACTCCGCGAGGCTCGGCGAGCCGTACGGATCCAGGAAGATGACGTACTTTCCGCCCGCGGCGAGATATTTGGCGACCGCGGCCAGTTCCCCCGGCAGGAAATCCTTGCGCGGGGCGAGAGAAACCAGCACCGAGCAGTCGCTCGGCACGCCGCCCGCGAACAGCGAGACGTTTTCTATCTGGTAATTGTTCTGCTCGAGGTAATTGCGGAACTCGGAAAACCCGAGATTGCGATCGGTGTTGAACAGGTCGCGCTCGCCGTGGCCGACGGTGAAATAGATCTTCTTGTTGGTGACGTGCGAGACCTCGAGAATCGCGGGGATCAAAAGATCGGAACGCGCGTTGTCGAAGTCGCGCCTTCGGCCCTGCGATTCGACGACTACTTCGCCGTAAACCGATACGCCGTACTGGCGGGCGAGCCCGGGCGCCTTGTTCACGTCGATTATTTGATAGGTGACGCGCGGAGTGAACGCGGCGGCCTGGAACAGCAGGTCCGCAAGCTCCAGATAGGCGGGATCCTCGGTCCGCACGAACGCCATCACCTTGACGTTGTGCTTGAGATGGGACAACACGCGCTTGTCGAACTCGGAAAGCGAGAATCGCTTGCCCGGGGTCAGATCCCACCTGACATTGTGGTCGGAGATAATCAGATTGGCGACACCGAGCAGGACGGCGAGCGCAACCGCCGCATAGAGCAGAAGCGCATAATTCTTCCAGAGCGCGAACCTTCCGCGTTCCGGGCGCTTTACCTCCGGCCTGTCCACTTCCGTGCCTCCATCGAACGCATCGTCAGGTACAGGAAGAACGTCACGAAGAAGATGAAATACGTGATGTGGTAGAGATCGATCACTCCCTTGGCGAAGGTACCGAACTGGTCGAACAGCGACACCATCCGGGTCGCGTTGATTTCGCCGACCTCGAACGCCGCTTCGTTCCAATTGAGGATCCAGAAGAACAACAGCAGGACGATCGTGCTTACTCCCGCGATCACCTGGTTCTCGCACAGCGAGGAGATGAATATTCCGCACGCGATAAACGCGCATCCAAGCAGCAGCAGCCCGAGGTATCCGGCAAGCAGCGGAAACAGCGGGAAGGCGTGAATCGAATACAGGTAGGCCGGATACAGAAGCGTCAGCGCTATCATCATCAGGAAGATGATGACCGCGGCCAGGAACTTGCCGCCGAGGATCTCTCCGTCGCGAAGCGGATAAGTGTAAAGAAGCTCGACCGTACCGAGCTTTCGCTCCTCCGCGAACGACCGCATCGTGATGAACGGAAGCGTGAGCAGCAGGCAGAGCCTGATGTCCGAGAACAGGAGCTGCCAGTAGTTCTGGATTATGTCGTGCGCGAACGAGATCGTGACGAAGAAGGCGAGATCGGTATAGGCGTAATAGCCTGCCAGCACCAGGAAGGTTCCCGAAACCACGTACACCAGCGGAAAAGCGAAGTACGAGCGCAACTCCTTGCGCATCACGGCGTGCATCCTGCCCAGCGAAAAGCCGGTGCGCTCGGCGGCTTGAGCCGTCACGCCCGCGCCGGAAGCCTCCAGCGTTGCTGCACCGTTGGACATTCGGTCACCTCAAGCGAACGTACTTCACGGGCCCAACCACCCGTTCAGGTCTGTTCCTCGCTGGTCACGATACTCATGAACAACTCCTCGAGACTGAGCGCGACCGGCTTTATCTCCAGCAGGCTCCATCCGTTGCGCACGACCGCCGCGGCAAGCGCCGAGCGCACCTCGTCGCCGTGGCCCTGCGAGTACGCGACGAAGCTGCATACGCCGTCGTGCGGGGCGTCAACGCGCCGCTCCTCAAGACGCTCGACGTGCGACACTGCGCCGAGCGCCTGGCGCACAGCTTCCTTCGGCCCGGCGACGGTCACGATACTCTGGTCGCTGCCCTGGAGTTTCGCGCTCAGTTGTTCGGGGGTGTCCTGCGCGACAATCCTGCCGCGATCGATTATAACCACCCGCCCGCAGGTCATCGTGACTTCGGGCAGGATATGGGTCGAAAGCAGGACGGTTGAGCGTCCCGCAAGGGAACGGATGAGTTCGCGTATTTCGACGACCTGGCGCGGGTCGAGGCCGACGGTCGGCTCGTCGAGGATAAGGACCTCGGGGTCGCTCAGGATGGCCTGCGCAAGGCCCACGCGCTGGCGGTATCCCTTGGAGAGCTTGCCGATCAGCTTTCGCCTGACTTCTGAAAGCCCGCAGATTCCGATGGCGTATTCGATCCGCTCGCTGGCGCGCTTGCTGTCAAGTCCGCGAACCCGCGCGCCGAATTCCAGCAGCGCCGTTACGCTCAGATCGGGATAGAGGACCATGTTCTCGGGCAGGTATCCGACCCGTCGGCGCGTGGCGAGCGAATGCTCCGCGACGTCGAGCCCGGCGATCAGCGCCTGTCCCGAGGTGGGCGGAAAAAAGCCCGTCAGGATGCGCATGATCGTGGTCTTGCCCGAGCCGTTGGGCCCGAGCAGCCCGATTATCTCCCCTTTCTCGACCTTGAACGAAACGTGATCGACGGCGAGGGTCGCGCCGAAATACTTGGTAAGATCCCGGACCTCTATCATCAGGTCTGTTTTTTACCGCCCCCGCCGTGCGAGAGGCGAAGCAACGCATTAGCGGCGCCCCACGCCTGCAGCTCTCTGCCCCGGAGAATGAGCGCATTGTAGGAACCGCCGAGCCAGGATGTCAACTTGGCTTCCGAAAGCCCGGAGCCGCGCGAGTCAGCGCATTCCGTACCAAATAGATGGCGCGGCGCTCACTATATCGCTATGCTCGACGCGGGTAGATTCCATGCTGCGTGTGGTAATAACCGCAATCATTGCCGCAGGCATCGCGGGCGCCGTGCTTTATTACATCATCTCCCGCGACGCGGCGATTCAACAATCCCAGCAGCAGGAAATCGCGAGCCTGAACAACCAGCTCACCACCCTTCAGGCCGAAAATGAGAACCTCAAAACCGCGCTGGCCAAGGTCCAGGCCGAGGAACAGAATCTCTCAGCGCAGAACGACGCGCTGAGCAAGGCTATCGCCCAGTACAAGGCGACGGGCAAGATGCCAGCGCTCAACCTGCCCTACCCGCCCAAGTAAATCCCCGGAAAGGTTCGCCGCGTCCGCGCGGGACTCAGCCCTTGCGTTCGAGCGCGGGCAGCACATAGCGCTGCCATTCCGCCAGATGGGCGAGCGTGCGCATGTCGCGCATCCGGTCGAGGTAGACCTCGCCGTTCAGATGGTCGGTCTCGTGCTGGATGACCCGCGCGTGAAAGTCAGCGGCGACGAAATCGAGCGGCTCAGCGTTTCGGCCGAGCGCCTGGACGCGAACCTTCGAAAATCGCGGAACCAGGCCGCGCATCTCGGGGATGCTCAGGCATCCTTCCCACTCCTCCACGGTCGCGTCCTCGAGGACGGTCACCTTCGGATTGATAAGGTAGGTGAGTGGCACCGAGGGCATGTCGGGATAGCGCGGATGGCCCTGGACCTCGAGCACCGCGACCTGCAGTGACAGATGCACCTGCGGACCGGCGAGCCCCACGCCGAGGTACTCGTGCATGGTCTCGACCATGTCGTCGAGCACTTTCTGGAAATCGTGCGTCGCGATCTCCTCGACCGGCACAGGACGGGCCGGCGTTCGTATCACCGGATGCCCAAGGCGGGCGACTTTAAGGATCATCGAAACCCCGTTCGAATGGAACGCCCCCGATGACCCCATCTTAGCGTCAGCACTTTCGGGTGCAACAACACGCGGCCCTCGCCAACGCGTGCCGCAGCGCAGTATAGGAATCCTGCAACCTGCGTCCTGCGAAGGAGGGGCATCCGATGATCGCCACGCAGCGAACGTTCAGGATAAAAAAAGGCAGCTTCGCCGAGTTCCATCGCATAAGCGCGCAAGGCGTGTGGCCGTACTTCGAGCGAATCGGCGCCCGAATCGTCGGGATGTGGCTAGTTACCGACGACGAGCGCGAGGCGCCCTCGCCCGACTACGACACGGTCCTCCTGCTCACCCGGTACGAAAGCCACGAGCACTGGAAGGCCACGCGCAACCCGTCCGCGCTCGGCGGCGAAGGCCCGATGTGGGAGAGATGCCGCGACGCGCTCGAAAAGCGCCGCGCGCTCACGCTCGACACGTGGCTTCGCTTTCTCGATCCGGGCGTCCAGACGACCGGCGGTCCATACTTCGGGCCCTGACCGACGCTGCGCGCCGCCAACGCGCGCGAAAGGCCGGACAGAGCCGATTACTTGGTGTCTTAAAATCGAGCGCCCGCGATTGATAGAATAATTTCAGTTTGCGCGCATCCTGTAATTGCGCAGCCCGTGGAAACGCACGCCCGTTCATTTTTCACCCGGTGGGTTTCGCCCGGCCAGGGACGTCGGCGCCAAAGGCCGGCCCGCCGTCAATCCGCCCCGGGCTCTTGCCGCGTTATGGTTTATGAGGGAGACGACAGGGGATGCTGAACCATATCATCATCGAGGCGGTCACTCCCTCGGTTGACTGCGGCAAATACCCTGCGAAGCGGATCGTCGGCGAACCCTGCGTGGTCGAAGCGGATATCTTTCGGGACGGGGTTGGCGAGTTGGCCGCGATGGTCAAATGGCGGCGCCGCCAGGACCGGCATTTTCAGGAGTCGCCGATGTGGCCAGTCGAAAATGATCGCTGGCGCGGTGAATTCCCGCTCGAGGAAAACACCCGTTACGTTTTTACCGTGGAAGCCTGGACGCGAACCTTTGCGAGCTGGCGCGAGTACTTCAGAAAGAAGGCCGAGACGCGGCTCGACGTGGCTTCGAACCTCGACGAGGGAATCGCGCTGCTTGAGCGGGTCAGAAGGCGCGCGCGGGGCCGCTTGCGCGACATCCTTGCGGATTACGTGGAGCGGCTTCGTTCGCTTCCGGACCCGCATCTTGCCGTGGAGGTGGTTTTCGAGCCCGCACTCGAGCAGGCCGTTGACGCCGCCGAGGAACGTTCCGGCGCAACGACCTACAGCCCCGCGCTGGAGGTGGTCGCCGACCGTCCCAGGGCGCGTTACGGCGCGTGGTACGAGATGTTTCCGCGCTCGCAGGGAGGCGAACCGCGAAAGCATGCGACCTTCCGCGACGCCGAGCGCCGCCTGAGCGAAATCCGAGACCTGGGCTTCGACGTCGTCTACCTCACACCCATCCATCCGATAGGGCATTCCAACCGCAAGGGGGCGAACAACGCGCTCACCGCCACGCCTGACTGCCCCGGAAGCCCGTGGGCGATAGGAAGCAGGGCCGGAGGGCATATGGCGGTTGAGCCGGCGCTCGGAACCCTCGAGGACTTCGATCATTTCGTCGCA
>JAJYMR010000419.1 GCA_021786815.1 Deltaproteobacteria bacterium | reverse complement strand
GCCGGGCCGGGCCACGAAGTTGTGGGACGGAATCCTGGTCACCAACGGCCTTGGCCTGAGCCCGGACCGCAAACTTCTCTATCACTGCGATTCTCCCACCAGCGCGGTCTGGGCGTACGACGTCACGGCCGACGGCGGCGTGAAGGATCGGCGTATCTTCGCGAAGATGCCGGAGGGTCATCCGGACGGAATGGCGGTTGACGTCGAAGGCGGAATTTGGGTCGCGGCGGTACGCGCGGGCGAGGTCGTTCATTTCGGAAACGACGGAGGCGTGCGCAAACGTATCAAAGTGCCGGCCACGATGGTGACGAGTCTCACCTTCGGTGGGCGCGATATGCAGGATCTTTACGTCGTGACCGCGGACAACACCGAAGAGGCGTCGCGAAATGGAACGATTTTCAGGACACGCGCGGACGTCCCCGGCCTCAAAGTGCCCAAAGCGTGCTTCTGAACGACTAGCGCAAGCGGTAAATTTTCGGCTGCGGTTCCTCACCCGGCGCTGCGCGCCGACCTCTCCCGACTCCCCCGGGAGAGGTTAGGAATGGGCGCGGTCACTGCTTGGCGGGAGGTGGTGCGATGCCGATTGAGGCGTGGTCGATCACGTAGCGCCATTTGCCGCCGGATTTGTGCAGCAGTTCCGTAGTGCGCACGCGCGCGGTCATCGGCTTGCCGTCGGGGCCGGGACTCGTGGAATCCCACATGCCGACATTGATGATGTAGTTCTTTCCAATCGCGCGCGAATCGGAGCTGATCAGCTTGAGCGAAGGCTTCGCGCCGCCGGAGCACTGCTCCTTGACTACCTTTTCGATCCCCGCTTTGCCGGTCGCGACCTCGCCTTCGACGGGCCAGATAATGACCGCATCGTTTTCGTAAAGCTTGAGCACTGCGGGAATGTCGCACGCGTTGGCGGCTTTTGCGAAGGCTTCCGAATGGGCTTTGACTATTGCCGCAGGATCGGCCAGTGCAGGTCCGGCGCACATCAGGATTGCAGCAAGGCAAATCATCGCGCGTTTCTTCATGGGAGGGCCTCCAAGCCGGCTAGCGACTCCGATCCGGCTTCCATCGAATTGCGCGATCTCACCACATCGCAGCCACGTAAATCCACTTTTCCTTTTGGACTCCCGGGCTGCGCGGCGTTTCAGACCGAACCGGATTGTTTCAGACTTTGCGCGCTCAAGAGCCGCCGGGAACAAAACACGGCCGAGACGCGCGCCGCGCTGATCCGGGTCGCGCGCTGGCTATTCGCGGAGCACGGCTATGCCGAGGCTTCCACCGAGGAGGTCGTTCGGCGCGCGCGTGTCACGCGCGGCGCGCTTTATCATCACTTCCGCGACAAACGGGACCTCTTCATGGCGGTCCTGGACGAGGAGCAGAAGAAGCTTGCCGCCAAGGCGGCCGAGGCCGCCGCGCTTCAACCTGACCCCTGGAGCGCGATGGTCGCCGGCTCCAACGCGTTTCTGGACGCGTGTCTCGAACGCTCCGTGCAGCGAATCGTTCTCATCGACGCTCCGGCAGTGTTGGGGCCGCAGCAGTGGCGGGAATCCGACCAGAGCTACTATCTCGCCGCGACCAAGGCGTCGATTCAGACCGCGATGGACCAGGGCTTGGTCGAAAGGCAGCCGATCGACGCCTTGGCGCACATAATTCTGGGCGCGCTGAACGAGGCCGCGATGCTGATCGCGCACGCGGACGACCAAATGGCCGCACGGCGCGAGGTTAAGGACGTCGTCAAGCGCCTGTTCGATGGGCTGCGCGGCAAACCCTCGAGCGGACATGCCTGAGACAATCGTCGGACCCTGCAGCGCGACGCGGCGTTTAGAGCGACGCAGCGATTCGTCAAACCTTGCGCGCTTCCAGCGGGGTCTCGGCGGGTGAAACGTCTTCCTGCGACGCTGCGAGCATCGCGGCAGCCGCCACGGTCAGCACGAACGCGCCAATTCGCATCGCACGCGCGGCCGGCGCGTCGGGCAGGCGTTCTCCGAAGATGATCGTTCCGCCCACGATCGGGACGACGTTGGAGAGCGCCGACGAGAGTGGCATCGCGATCATCCCGCGCAACTCGTGGAACGAGTTCTGGAGCATCACGATTCCAACGATATTCGCGACGATTGCCGCATAGACGTAGGGATCGGCGGCGATTCTGACCGCCATCGCGGCGTGCGGGTCCGCGATGAACGCATCCGTCATCGCCTTGACGTAAAGGCTGGCCATTCCGAATGCGACTCCCGAAGCCGCAGCCTGCATTGCGCCGCTGCTTGAAAGCCGTTTTGCAACAATAGGAGCAAAAGCGATTGCGATCCCGCCGACGGAAAAGAGCGCGAGCGAGGGAGCGTCGATCGGACCCTCGGCGGCACCTCCCGATAGCGACAGCGAGAGCATCGCGATCGCGGCGACGATAGTGGCGATTCCGGCCCACTCACGCGGGCGCGCGCGCTCACCGAGTATCACAACCGAAAAGAGCACGAAGAGCGCGATGCCGCCCTGCATCATCACGGCGACCATCGAGACCGGCGCGCCCGAGACCGCGGCGATATACAGCCCGTAGCCAAGCGCCTGCACCGCGAGGCCGCCCGTCCAGACGGGATCCTTCAACCATGCGAGGACGGCGCGCGCGGTGCCAGAGCCTTGCGCGAGCGGAAGCGAGACGGCCCTGCTTTTCATCATAAGCAGGCCGAGCGCGAGCAAAACACTCGAAGTGACCGCGAGCGCGAAATCCAAGACCATAGGCGAAACCTCAGCCCAACTCGCGCATCGCTCCGCCCGGTATCAGCTTGAAGCGTCGTCCGCCCCACAGAACCGTGTTGCCGGCCAGGCCTGCGAAGTAAATTCCGGTCATGACGAGATCCTTGAGCGGCACTATCCAGAGATCGCCGAAAGACGCGGGAAGATCGAGTACCTTGGTCATCATTGTCGCCGCCATCGCGTAGCGCGCCAGCACCACCGCGGCCAGCGTCGCTATCGAAACCGCGCTGAAAGAACAGAACAGCGCAAGCAGGATCGCCCAGAACGGCCCGTGAATGACGATCGTTGCGAGGCTTGCGGGCCGAACCGTTCGGTACGTCCGAGCCCATCTGAGCTGATGGTTCCAGAACTGCGAAAAAGCCGCTTCATCGGGTGCGATCGTGACGAGAGAACTCGAGAGTCTGACGCCGAATCCCTTATCCGCGACCATCCTGCCGAGATAGAAATCGTCGGCGAGCAGGTTCCTCAGGGGAAGGAAACCGCCGATCGCGTCGAGGGCCTTGCGCTTGACGGCTATCGTCGCGCCAAGCGCGTGGCGCATCGGCTCGATTGCCTCGGAAAGCAGCACCATCGGGGCGAAATCGGTATTGACGAACAGCGCTTCCAGTTTCGAGCCGAGCGAATCGCCCGCTCGTCCGCGATAAAGGCAGGTGACGATACCGGTATCGTCGCGCTCGAACAATTCGGCGGCGACGCGCCTGAGATGATCGGGTTCGACGACGATGTCGGCGTCGCTCAGCACAAAGGCTTCGGTCTCCGCAGAGGCCTGCTCGGCCATCCGGATGAGCTTGGCGACCTTATGGTTGGCGCATCCGGGTTCCTCGCCGACAACTATTTCGATGTTCGCGCTCGGGTAGCGCGTCTTGAGCGCGAGAGGTGCTTCGATCGCGCGATCCTCCGCGCTTGCGACCGCGAAAAGGTATTGGACGCGCGGGTAGGAGAGCTCCAGGTAGCTTCCCAGGTTGTCGGCAAGAGTGCGTGAAAGGCCGTGGAGAGGTTTGAGTACCGTAATCCCGGGCGGTTTGGCCGGCAAAGGCCCGGGCGGAGTCGTACGCCGGCGTGCGAAGCGCAACGCCATCAGCGTCGCGGCCGCGTAGTAAAAGAGCGTGGCGATAACGCACGCCATCGCGATAAGCCGCAAAAATTCCATCGCGCAGGCAAGGGCGCGGCCGCCCTTGGTCAGGCGGCCGCGTTCAACTGTTTGTCTGGTAGCTTGGAGAAACGCGAGCGGTTGCGCAACCCGCTCAGGCCGTCGCCTGCTGCTCGTTGCTGGCGCGCATCTGATGGCGTCGCGCGCGCATCGTGGACAGGAACTGCATTCCTTCCTTGAGCAGTCGCTTGCACTCTTCGGCCGACGTCACCATCTTGCGCACGGACTTGAAGATGTAGCGCGGGCGGAAATAGAAGCTGCGGTAGAACCTTTCGACCGCGCCGTAGATCTCGTCGTTGGACAAGCCGGGGTACTTGATCGAGCACTTCTGGTAGCCGGACTCGTCGAGCAGCGGGTCAACGGCGAGATAGCCGTTCTTCGTCACGTACTCGAACAATTCGGTTCCCGGATACGGCGAGGCGAGCGATACCTGGATAGTTTCGCAGTCCATCTCGCGCGCAAACCGCATCGATTCCTCGATCGTCTCCTTGGTCTCGCCAGGAAGGCCAAGGATGAACGTGCCGTGGATCAGGATTCCGAGTTCGCGGCAGTCGCGCGTGAAGCGGCGCGCGCGCTCGAGGCTCACGCCCTTCTTGATGTTCTTGAGGATTTGCGCGTTGCCGGTTTCATAGCCGACGACGAACAGGCGAAGCCCGCCTTCCTTGAGGATCTTGAGCGTTTCGAAATCGACGTTGGCGCGCGAGTTGGTTGACCAGGTGATCCCGAGCGGCTTGAGCAGTTGCGCGATTTTGCGCGCGCGGGCGGGATCGGCGGTGAAAGTGTCGTCGTCGAAGAAGAGTTCCTTCATCTTGGGGAACTTCTGCTTCATCGCCGACACTTCCTCGAGCACGTTCTCGGGACTGCGCACGCGGTAGCGATGGCCCTGCGTGACCTGCGGCCACAGGCAGAAGGTGCATCGCGCCGGGCATCCCCGGCCCGTGTAAAGCGAAACGTAGGGATACTGGCAGTACGGGCTGTTGTAGCGCAGATAGTCGAGGTTCTTTTCGTACACCTCGGTGACGAAGGGAAGCTTGTCGAGGTCTTCGTTGGTCAGTTGAGCGCGCTCGGGATTGTGATTGACGACGCCGTTCCTGCGATAGCTGATCCCGTCTATCTTGTCCCAGGAGAGCCCCTGCGCCACTTCGGCCATCGAGTAGTCGAATTCCTTGCGTCCCGCGATATCAATCGTCGGCGACATCGCGAGCACTTCTTCAGGGCGCGCGGTTGGATGCCCGCCGACAAAGGCGATGATGCAATTGGGATTGGCGGCTTTTATCGCCTCGGCCGTGCGCGCATCGACACGCAGCGAAGGCGTCGAGGTGTGAATCACGACGAAGTCGTAATTTTTCGCCTCTTCAACTGTTTTGGCGAGATTGTAATCGTGCGGCGGAGCGTCGAGCAGGCGCGCACCGGGGATCATCCCCGCCGGATATGCCAGCCAAGTCGGGTACCAGAACGACCAGACCTCGCGGGTGGCCTGATAACGGGAGCCCGCGCCTCCGTCGAAATCTTCGTAGGAGGGCGGATTGAGGAACATGGTTTTCATGAAGTCCATAGGAAAATCGGTTACGGCCTGTCCGATTGGTTAGGTGCCAATATACAAACCAGGGATTTCGAGCACAAGATTACCGGAAATCGCCCGGACGGTCACGAATTGGCGCCGTTTTCTGGCCGGGTGCCGAGAAACGTGAGCGACCCGCTCCGGCTACGCGGCGACTTCGGTCTTTTGCGGCTTTATCGTCGGAAAGCCGAGCGTCGCGAATGGAATCGCCCCGAGCAGGCCGCCGAGCATCGTCGCCAGGAACCACAGCAGCCCGAGCGCGATCGCATCGGCGCGGCTCACTCCCGCCATCCCGAACAGCATCAGATAGGTGGTCTCGCGCACGCCAAGTCCGTTGAGCGTAATCGGCAGG